>JAZUIL010000072.1:0-14505 GCA_045642245.1 Bacteroidales bacterium | reverse complement strand
GCCGTCTGCAATAGGGCAGAGGTAAGGATGTGGATAATCATCAACAAAATTATCCCAGTGACGATAGTTCATCTCATCCCAGAGACGACCTGATGTCTTATCAAGACCTTCGAAAAGGCTGCTGTCAATGCGAGCAACTGGAATAGCAGCAATGAGAATGACCTGCTTCTGGTCTGGACTTAAAACAAAACCTTCAATATCGCGGTCGAATTCTGAAATCTGCTTGCGGCCTGTTCCGTCGGCATTCATCTGCCACATCTGCGAGCTTCCACTCTCACTGCTGAGGAAATAGATGCTTTGGCCATCGAGGCTCCATACAGCATTGCTCTCTGATTTTGCTGTATGAGTGATAGCATGATTGTCAGAACCGTCAGCATTCATAACAAAAAGCTCACGGTTACCCTTGTTATCTTTGACGCTGGTATAACCGATACCATAAAGCACTTTGCTGCCATCTGGAGAAGCTTGAAGCTCTGATACTTTACCCAATTCTTGCAGTAATTCTGGGGTCATGTGATCGGCTACGATTTGAGTCTGTCCGATGATGTTCTGCTCAACAGACTTATCGTCAGCTTTTGGCGTACATGCTGTCGCAAGTGCCAATGTTGCGGCTGTTGCCATAATAAATGATTTTTTCATTTTATCTATATTTAATTAATCTGATATTTTCTAGCTTCTATTCTAAGTATCCTATTCTTATGTACTTAACCTTGCTTACGGATAATCTCAAGGATTTCAACACCAAATGCTCCCAATACTTTCTTGCCTACGCCTGGCATCGATAACAGTTCCTTCAGATTCTGAGGCTTATGGTTCGCCAGTGCTATCAGTGTCGAATTATGCATGATGGTGTAAGGAGGTACTTTCAGGGAGATTGCTTTCTCATTTCTCCAGTCGCGTAAAGCATTGAAAAGAAGTGGATCTTTGATGTCATCGTTTTCAGAAACCTGTACCTTTTCGATCTTATCTTTCTTCGCTTTGGTCTTCTTCTTTTCGGTCTCTTTCTTTTTCTTTTCCTCAGGAGTCATTGTAGCAACAGCTTTGGCATCCCAGTACCCGTTGAGACTGAATCCATGAGAAGAGAATCGTGTAAAAAGTTGGATCTTCAGATTATAATCGCTTTCTAACAATTGGAATTCTCTCTCCAGCTGTTCACGATTAGCCTTGTTATCGATTTCTGGTATTCCATCATCGATGAAGTCCTGCAGGATTTCTGTAGTCTTATTAAAATAATATAAGGTGCCACGTCTTACACGATCCTGCAACTGCGGATTCTCTTCGAAAGTATCTGCTTGTTGCATCAATCCACGTATCTGCTGTTGGAATGTTCGACCTACATTTGTCAGGTCTTTCTCCACTTCATCGCGTATGACTTTAACCGATGACACTTTAAGAGGATATTGCTTATGCAGATGCTCGTCGAAGAGACGGACTACATAGTTGAGTCTCATCTGTAATTGGTCAAAGTCAAATACCTTACACAAGATATCTTCGACAAATGATCGGCGGTCGTTTTTCAGGTCATCTGCTGATGGCTGTCTTTCCTGAATGAATTTGTTGTACTGAACAACCTGAGGATCTACTGTAATGACACCAGCAGGGATCGGAGTAGAAAGAACCATTCCTTCCAGGGTGCGACAGCGTGATAAGGCGACATACACTTGTCCAGGACTGAAAGCACGACCAGCATTAATAATGGCTCTGTCGAAAGTGAGACCCTGACTCTTGTGAATCGTTATAGCCCATGCCGTCTTCAATGGAATCTGAGTGAATTTGCCAACGATTTCTTCTGTGATCTCACCCGTCTTCTCATTGGTCTTATATTTGGCATTGGTCCATTCCTGTGGTGTAACCTCAATGATCTTTTCATCATCCGGATCGTCTGTGTCCAAGCTATCTGGTGCACATTTTACCCATACACGTTCCTGATCGCATTTAACCACCTGTCCGATCTTGCCATTATAATACTGATGGTTCGGATCATTCTTGCAGAACATCACCTGAGCTCCGATCTTCAGCTCGAGGATAGCATCGGTAGGATAGGAGAGTTCTGGGAATTCGCCCTCTACCTCTGCATTATATTTCTGCGCTTTGGTAGGAAGAAGCATCAACTTCATGCGATTGATGTCCTGCGCCTGCACATTGTGTGTGGTCAGTGTGATATAACCCTCTTCGTCTTTCGGTTTGAAATTCGGCAGATATCTGCTATTCAACACCTGGAATGTTTTTGCATCGACTTTATTATCTCTGACTTGGTTAAGCATGTCTACGAACGTAGGATCTGCCTGTCGGTATACATGCGTCAGCTCAATGGTTGTATAGTCAGTAAGATTCAGGGCTTGGCTACCGAAGAAATAAGGTGTGGTATATCCATGCTGACGCATCAGCTGCCATTCGTCTTCGCTGGTTACAGGAGCAAGCTGTTGTAGGTCTCCAATCAATAAAAGCTGCACACCACCGAATGGAAGGTTACGATTCTGGTATCGGCGGAGCACTTCGTCAATCGCATCCAGCAGATCACATCGAACCATGGAGACTTCATCGATTACCAGGAGATCCAATGAACGAAGGATATTGATCTTATGTTTTGAGAACGAGTATTTGTTCTGCTGTTCACGTCCACCGATGTTCTGTCCTGGCAAATAGAGACCTGGAGCTAACTGAAAGAAAGAATGGATTGTAACGCCTCCAGCATTGATAGCTGCAACACCAGTCGGTGCCAACACAATCATACGCTTGCTTGTCTCCTGCTGAAGGCGACGCAAAAAGGTCGTCTTTCCTGTACCAGCTTTGCCAGTCAGGAAGATATTCCTTTTGGTATATTGAGCATAATTGAATGCCAGTTCAAGAGGAGACCCACCCAATCCCTCCCTCGTAGGGAGGGTTTCCCCTTTTTGTGAAGATAATGTAGATTGGATTGTATTCATGACATTATCTATATTAAATAGGATTTCATTATTAGTGAATCTTACAACTTTAAAACCTAATTCTTCTATTCGCTTAGTCTTGATTATATCATATTCTATTTGTTCTGGATTATCATGATATTCTCCATCAACTTCAATAACAAGTTTAGTTTCTCTACAAACAAAGTCTACAATATAATCATCTATAACATATTGCCTTAAAAATTTAAACCCTAATCTGTTATTTTTTATATAGGACCATAATGCAGATTCTGCATCAGTCTGGTTTTTTCTATTCTCTCTTGAAAAATCTTTCAATAATTGATATAGATTGGGGTTCGCAATTCTTTTGTCAAGCATATGAGTCTGCTTTGAATTCCCTCCCTACGAGGGAGGGTAGGGTGGGTCTTAGATCCCCATCAAATCTCGATAGATGTCAAGCGTCGCGCAGATCTGCTCTTTGTTAGCAGTATGATTGAGCGCTACATCACCGATATTTTTCATCAGTGTGAAATTAATTTCACCGCCTTCATTCTTCTTGTCGTGGGTCATGAGCTCGTAGAGTGCATCATAATCATCGCAAGTAAATGAGAGAGGTCCATAATTCTCCTTAATGAAATTAGCAATGGTATATAGCGTCTGGCTAGGGAATCCTACCTGCTGATGGCTCATGATCAATTCGCAGACGAGGCCCCATGCCACAGCATAGCCATGGAGGACAGGATTACCATTGCGCATGCACCAGGTCTCAAAAGCATGACCGAAAGTATGACCAAGGTTCAATGCCTTGCGAAGACCTTTTTCGAAAGGATCCTGGCGTACCACATTGCGCTTTACATTAACAGAAGTCTCAAGCAAAGGAAGGAGAGTCTCCGTGTTCCAGTTGGCAATGTCATAGTCGAGTAAATCGTTCAGATGCCGCTTTTCTGAAAGCAAACCATGCTTCACCATCTCCGCATAGCCAGAAATAAGATTGTCGTGGTCGAGGGTCTCAAAGAACTTGGTAGAAATCAGTACGGCAGTAGCAGGGGCAAATGCTCCGACCTCGTTCTTCAGCGAACCGAGGTTAACGCCAGTCTTACCGCCAACGGCTGCATCCACGGCACCAAGCAGGGTAGTAGCAACATTAATGAATTTGATGCCACGCTTGAAGGTTGCAGCAGCAAAGCCACCCAGGTCTGTAATCATACCACCACCGACATTGATCAGTAGAGAATGACGAGTAGCGTGATTGTCGCTCAACGACTGCCAGACCTCAGTCAGAGACTCAATGTTCTTAGCCTGATCTGTAGCATTGATGATAATCGTGTTGAGCTTCTGATTAGGGAAAGCCTGTTCGTATTCGTTCATGAATGGTGTGACGACAGGGAAACAATACTTGAGAGTGTCTGTGTCGAAGAGGATGAACAAGCGATCATGCTGGATCTTCTTGACGAATTCCATGAGCGCCTGACATATATCATTTGTGAACAAAACCTGCTGTTCTATAGCTTCCATACTTAAGTTTTAAATGAATTAAACAATGAAGGAATGATCATTATTTATAAGATACCCAGTTCTTTGGCTTTCTCATCGAGGAAAGCCAGAGCTGCTTCTCTTGTGTTGGCACAAAGGCCGTCAAGGATGGCATCCTTCTCTGCTTCGCGAAGCATACCGACTTCTCGTGAAGGAGTGAGATGATAGCGTTCCATGATCTCGTTGCCATCAATCGGAGGCGACCAGTTACGATAGTCGTCTTTCTCCTGGATTTCAACCATCTTCTGGCGGACGATCTTGAAATTCTCGAGGAATCGCTTCACCTTCTCTGGGATCTTAGAAGTGATATCTGCTTCACAGAGTGTCATCAGGTCGTCAGTATCTTCTCCTGCTTCGAACATTACTCTGCGGATGGCAGAATCCGTGATCCCCTCGTCAGCCAGGTGTATAGGCCGCATATGCATGCCCACGAGCTTCTCTACATAGTTCTTCTCTGCTCCTAATGGCAATTTGAGTCGGCGCATGATAGGGGTTACCATTCGCATGCCCACATAATCGTGATTATGGAAGGTCCAACCGAGTTTCTCATCATAGAGCTTCACCTTAGCCTTACCTAGATCGTGGAAGATAGCAGCCCACCTAAGGAATAGCTTTTTGTCAAAGCTGTTTTGGAGTGAGGAGTGAGGAGTGAGGAGTGAGGAGTTATCTATCTCCTCATTTTTAACAGCATCTTGTGCTTTGCAGACATTATCGAGCACCGTCAGCGTATGAACGAAATTATCCTTGTGTCCTCGTCCTTCACGATTCTCTATGCCACTGAGTGCCTGGAGTTCTGGGAAGATGATCTGCAGCAACCCACATCTTTGGAGCAACATCCAGCCAACGGAAGGACGCTCGCATAGCATGATCTTATTGAGCTCATCGATGATTCGCTCTGCCGAAATAATCTTGATTCGCTCTCGATTACGTGCGATAGCCTCAAAAGTGTCTGGTACAATCTTGAAGTCAAAGCGACAGGCAAAGCGGATAGCACGAAGCATGCGTAATGGATCATCGCTGAAGGTGATGTCCGGATTAAGAGGGGTACGTATCAATCCCGCCTCCAGATCGTCAACGCCATGGAATGGGTCTACAAGTTCGCCGAATCTATCTTTATTGAGACAAATTGCCAGGTCATTGATCGTAAGGTCGCGGCGGTTCTGATCATCTTCCAGCGTACCGTCTTCTACGATTGGCTTACGACTGTCATGACTATATGATTCGCGACGAGCACCGACGAATTCAATTTCCATTTCGGTGATCTCTCCAGTCTCAAAGTTTTTCTCTGTATGTTTAACCTGTGCGGTACCGAAATTGCGGTATACTGCGAGGTGAGTATATTTCTTGCCCAAACGTTTAGCCAGCGCTTCTGCGAGTTCGATTCCGCTGCCAACGGTTACACAGTCAATGTCTTTAGACGATCGGCCAAGGAAGATATCTCGCACGAAACCACCGATGACGTAACACTCACGTCCCAGCTTGTCTGCTTCTTCTCCGATCATCTCGAAGATGCTCATTTTATGTTTTACAACATCTTTTACGTTGAAAACTGGCATCTTAAGGTGACAAATCAGTGATTCTTGGGTTTGTTTTTGAATCATTTCTTCTGTTTCTAGATTAGAATATTTGCATAAGTAGGAAAATAGCCCTATCTTTGCATCGTGTTTTTCATGGTATAAGATTTAAGGTTAGTGAAGATGGTCGTCGTGATGACGGCCCTCTTTTTTATTTCCCCAACTTATTCCATTCCTGTCATCTCTGCCCAAACCTCCGGATCGTCCAGATCTTCGAGCGAGAAGTCAAATTCATCGACATATTCTGGTGTCGTGAAGTCATCCATGTCACGACGATCCTTCTTCGTTGGGCGGCCCATGCCTTTAGCACGGTCGATAAAGCCGGATACTCGTGTCATTTCGAGGAGATCGAGCTGTTCCTTCTTGGTCACATTCTCCATGAAGCCAGGAACGAGCTTAGCGCCCATACGGTTTTCAGAGAGAGCCAGTACCTTAAACGAATAGGTGATCGGTGGCTTTTTGACATCGATCACATCTCCAACTTTTACCATCTTTGAAGGCTTGACGCGCTGTCCGTTCATGGTCACACGTCCCAGCTTACAGGCATCAGATGCAATAGTGCGAGTCTTGAAGATACGCACAGCCCACATCCATTTGTCTATTCTTACCTCATTTGCCATTGTACTGATTCATTGCACGGGTTACACCTGCCAGACAGAACTCCTCGATGAACTTGGTAGTCATCTCCAGACGTTCTGGCATCTTATTCTCTTCTTCCTGTGGGAAATGCCCGAGAACCCAGTTTACTTGTCCTCCAGGAGGGAAATCTCCACCCACACCAAAACGAAGGCGGGCGAAGTTCTGGCCGCCACACTTTGCGATGATGTCTTTCAGGCCGTTATGTCCGCCATCCGATCCTTTCTGTCGCATACGAAGCTGACCGAACTGAAGGTTGATCTCATCACATATGATAAGTACGTGGTCTATAGTAATCTTCTCTTCCTGCATCCAGTAACGTACAGCGTTACCCGAAAGATTCATATATGTACTTGGCTTAAGCAGGAGTAACTGCTGGTTCTTCAGTCGGAACTCGCAGGTTGCACCATAGCGGTTTTCTTCGAACTTGGCGTTATGAGCCTCTGCCAATGCATTGACTACACGGAAGCCGATATTGTGGCGGGTGCCCCAATACTCTTCTCCGATATTACCTAAGCCAACGATTAAAAATTTCATACTGAAACTTTATTTAATTTATAATTTATAATGTATAATTGTTAGTTGAGCTTTTAAGATTATCTTATTGCAAAATCTCTATCAATTATCAATTATAAACTATCAATTAACAAAAATTCCTCCTCCCTCAATGGGAGGGAAGAGGATAGTAGATTGTTTCTGGTAACCTGATTACTTGCCAGCTGCACGTGAAGCACGGGTAGCCTTAACACCAGCAACGATAACGCTCTTTGCGTTGAGGATCTCAAGATTCTCGTAGCTGAGAGCAGCAACGTTGATAGTCTTACCGAGCTCGATAGCAGTAACGTCAACGATGAGACGCTCTGGGATCTGAGTGTAGAGACCCTTAACGGTGAGGCTGCGAACCTGCTTAACAAGCTTACCACCAGCCTTAACACCCTCAGCATGACCCTCAAGCTTAACTGGGATAGCAACTACGATTGGCTCATCAGCATTGAACTTCTGGAAGTCGAGGTGATAGATCTCCTCATTGATTGGGCCGAACTGAGCCTCCTTAAGGATAGCCTTGCACTCAGCACCATCGATGTTGAGGTTGATAGCATAAACCTGTGAGGTGTAGATGAGGTTGCGAAGATCAGCAGCCTTTACAGTGAATGAAATTGCACCTTCCTTGGTGATGAGGTTACATGGGATGAGACCCTGAGCACGGAGCTGCTTAGCAGCCTTCTTGCCAGCTTCGGCACGCTTGGTACCAGCGAGTGAAAACTCTTTCATTGTTTTTCTTTTTTAAATTAATAATGTGTTACTCTAATTGCTTTCGGCAATCTACCATCGCACAGTCTTGTCTTTCATTGCTGTCAGACACGGAGATGGCCTTGTATTGGAGTCTTGCTCCCAGCCGTTGTTCCAGACTTTTTGATGTTAATTTGAAAAAGCGGCGCAAAGATAGTTATTTTTATTCTTATTGCCAAATTTTTCTATCTTAATTTAGGATATAAATATGTATTTTCGATAAAATATTTAAAAAATAGCAAGTAAAATGAACAAGCTATGATATTTTTTATTATATTTGCAGCGTTCTTATTTTAAAGAAACTATTTATAGCTTTTATCATTAAATTTAAATATTATGGCAGAACAGATTGATTGGAGCAAGCTTGGCTTCGGTTATAGCAAGGCTCCTTATAATGTACGTTGCACTTATAAGGATGGTGCATGGGGTGAGTTGCGTGTTTCTGAGAGTGAGGAAGTTACTATGCATATGGCTGCTACCGTGCTTCACTATGGTCAGGCAGGTTTCGAAGGTTTGAAGGCATTCCGTGGCAAGGATGGTAAGATCCGTGTATTCCGTATCGATGAGAATGCTAAGCGTATGCAGCGCACCTGTGACGGTATCCTGATGGCTAAGTTGCCAGATGGTCTTTTTGAGGAGGCTGTCAAGAAGGTAGTTAAGCTCAATGAGGATCTTGTTCCACCTTATGAGACTGGCTGTTCTTTATATATTCGTCCAGTACTTTTCGGTACAGGTGCGCAGGTAGGTGTTCATCCTGCTGATCAGTATGAGTTCATCGTATTCGTTATGCCAGTAGGTCCATACTTCAAGGATGGCTTCAAGGCTACTCCATGTTGCATCATGCGCGGCTATGACCGTGCAGCTCCACTGGGTACCGGTCGCTTCAAGGTAGGTGGTAACTATGCTGCCAGCCTCCAGAGTGGCATCCTCGCACACGAGAAGGGCTATTCTGCAGTTATCTATCTCGATGCTCGCAGCAAGAAGTTCATCGATGAGTGTGGTCCAGCTAACTTCTTCGGCTTCAAGGGTAACTCATATGTCACCCCAGCGTCTGAGTCGATTCTTCCTTCTATCACCAATATGTCTATTCAGCAGGTCTGCCGTGATCTTGGCTATAAGGTAGAGGCTCGTCCTATGCCAGTAGAGGAGCTCGAGTTCCTTGACGAGGCAGCTATGTGTGGTACAGCAGCTGTGATCGCTCCAATCTGCAAGATCGACGATCTCGACGAGGATAAGACCTATACGATCCTTAGCGATACCAAGCCAGGTCCTATCTGTACTCAGCTTTACAATCATCTCCGTGGCATCCAGTATGGCGACATCGAGGATATCCATGGTTGGGTGACCATTATTGACTAAAGTATAATTTATAATGTATAATTTATAATTTTAGTTTGCAAAGTAGCTTTCTGTTTGCATTACAAACAATTATACATTATAAATTATAAATTATAAATTTTAGTTTTGATTAATTACGATTTAACCAAAATAAAAGCGCTGGTCTTCGACGTTGATGGGGTGCTCAGTACGAACACCGTTCCTATGGACGCCGAGGGTCAGCCTTTGCGTACTCTGAATATTAAGGATGGCTATTCCATCCAGTTGGCCGCTAAGATGGGCCTGCAGTTGGGTATCATCACGGGTGGCAAGGGCGAACAGGTACGCAAGCGCTATGAGAGCCTGCATGTGCAGCACATCTATCTCGCTTCGAGCGTCAAGATTCATGACTTGCATGACTTCATGGAGAAGGCCGGTGTGACACCGGATGAAGTGCTCTATATGGGCGACGATATCCCTGACTATGAAGTGATGCAGGTGGTCGGCTTGCCAGTATGTCCTGCCGATTCCGCTCCAGAGATTAAGGCCATCAGTAAGTATGTCAGTCCGATGAATGGCGGTTGTGGTGCAGCGCGCGATGTTATCGAGCAGGTACTGAAGGCGCAGGGTAAGTGGATGGCAAATGCCAAAGCATTCGGTTGGTGATGAAACTTCTATTAGCATCTAACAGTCCACGTCGCAAGGAGCTTCTCGCTGGCTTGGATATCCCTATGGAGGTTGTTCGTCTCAAGGAAATAGACGAGACGCATCCGGCGCATCTGCAGGGAGGTGATATCCCTTTGCATATAGCACGTCTCAAGATGCAGGCTTACGACATGGAGCTCGCTTCAGGCGAAGTCCTGGTGACGGCCGATACTATTGTCTGGTGCGGAGGCGAGGAGATGGGTAAGCCTAAGGATGCTGCTGATGCACATCGTATGCTCCGTGCACTGAGTGGCCATACACATCAGGTTTATACGGCAGTCTGCCTGCGCAGTGCCGTCGATCATGTTGAGTTCGTCTGCGGTACCGACGTCACGTTTGCCGATCTTACCGACGAGCAGATCGATTATTATATCGAGCAATACAAGCCCTTTGATAAAGCCGGTGCCTATGGCATCCAGGAGTGGATCGGCTATGTGGGCGTGACCCGCCTCGAAGGCTCTTACTTCAATGTCATGGGTCTGCCAGTGCAGAAGCTCTACACTGCTTTACAAAGCTTGAAAATGTAATTATCAATTATACATTATAAATTATCAATTAAATTGAAACATCTTTTTCCTGCATTCCTGTTGCTGGTCACCATGTTGGTCAGCTGCACAAACGAAAAACCATATACTATTAGCGGTAGCATCGAATTGCCAGACTCCCTGTTGGTCGGTGATTCCATGATGGCCGTTCCGTCGATGGAAGGCTGGCAGATATATATGCTCGACCTCGATGGCCAGACCGTCGATTCGGTTGAGATTTCCGACAACCAGTTCGAATTCACAGGCAAGGTCAATAAGAAAGATCCATTCTTCGTCTACCTTGCTTCCGATCTCTGTGTCGGCCTCATTGCCATTGAGCCAGGTGATATCCATGTCGTCATCGATTCTGAGTCGCTCTCAGCTACCGGTACGCCAGTCAATGACCTCATGATGGATATCGATGCCGCATTGCTCAACCTTCAGCAGGATACCTATACACAGATGGCCGAGTTGACCGAAGAATATGGCGAGGCCATGGACGACAGTCTCATGATGCCTATCTATCAGGAATACATGAGCCAGTACAATCAGATGGTCGATTCATTCTATCAGTCGGCTCCTAACAGCCTTTCAGCTGTGTATTGCGTCAATATCCAGACGGCTAACGTACAGTCTTCCGATGAGCTTCTCGAGGCTGTCTCAGACTATCCTGAATATATCCAGGAATCACCATTGATCCAGGCTCGCCTCAAGTATCTGCGTAGCATCGAGGCATATTACATGATGCTCAACGGTGAGACCACCGATACCACCTCATTCAATCTCGATGAACTGATGCGTGATGCTCAGTTATCCGCACCTACAGGCAATTGATGGAGAAAGTCATCCTTGGAATTGACCCGGGTACCAATGTGATGGGTTATGCCGTGATCGAGGTGGTCGACAAGAAACCCCGGTTGGTGGTGATGGGCGTAGTGACGCTGGCAAAGATGGAGAGTCATTACCTCCGTCTGAAGCGTATCCATGAGCGTGCCTTACAGCTCATCAACGAGTACCATCCTGACGAGCTCGCCATCGAGTCGCCCTTCGTAGGCATCAATCCTAACTCTATGATCAAGCTCTGTCGTGCACAGGGTGTTGTCATGGCTGCTGCGGTCGAGCGTGAGATCCCAGTCTTCGAGTATCCGCCAGCCAAGGTGAAGATGAGTATCGTAGGCAATGGAGCTGCCAGCAAGGAACAGGTAGCAGAGATGTGTAAGCGACAGCTGCATCTTACTGACGAGATGTTCGAAGGACAGAAGCTCGATGCCTCCGATGCATTAGCCATTGCCATGACGCATCATTATATCACCTCACGTCCGACGGGAATCGGTGGAGGAGGAGCCAAGTCCTGGAAAGACTTCATGACCAAGAACGCAGATCGTGTAGTCAACCCCTATAAGAAATAAACCCTTTAAAAATATAATATGAGAAAAGCATTACAAAATCTTTTATTGTGTTTGTGTGTTGGATTAATGAGTAGTTGTCATCATCATGAAGTGATGCCTTCATCCAACAATGATGAACATGCAAAATACATTTTTTATTTTATATCAGACGGTACTGGTATAAATTCTATTGAAGCTACTGAGTTTTTCTTGTCTGAAACGAACGGAAAGATTGGGCGTTCACCACTTCTGATGTCAACATTCCCTATAATTAGTGTCGCCTCAACTTATAGTTATAACAGTGGCGTGACTGACTCTGCTGCTTCTGGAACTGCGCTTGCTTCTGGTTATAAAACATATAATGGTGCAATTGGTGTCGACTCAGAGTCGGTGCCTGTTAGTAGTATTGCAGTATGGGCTAAAGAAGCTGGTATGGCCGTGGGTATTGCTACTAGTGTATGTATGAACCATGCTACACCTGCGGCTTTTTATGCACATTCAAAGTCTCGTAGTTTATATTATGATATTGCTTCACAGCTTCCCTTAACAAATTTTGATTTTTTTGGCGGATCGGACTTCCTTCTTGATATTTATCATGAAGGTCATAAGCATCGTGAAGTACTTTATAAACAGTGTGCAGACAGTGGCTACGTGATAGCTCGTGGTAGCTATGCTGATTATGAAGCTAAGGTTGCAGGTGGTGCTGAGAAAATTATTCTCTTTCAGGATCTTGATCGTACGCTTCGCGGAGATGATAGCTCTTTGCCATATAATATCGATGCGAAGGAGGGGGAACTCTCTGTGTATGATATCACCAAAGCCGAAATTGACTTTCTTTATCAGAAGTCAAAGGAGAACGGACATAAAGGCTTTTTCTTGATGAATGAAATTGGTGGCAAGGTTGACTATGCATGTCATGCTAACGATGCTATGACTTCTTTTAGTGAAATCATGTTGGTTGACAAGTGCTTGCAGCTTGCATTCGATTTCTATAAGCAGCATCCTAATGAGACATTGATAATACTTACTTCTGACCATGAGACTGGTGGCTTTACTATTGGCAACAGTTATGGACATTACGCAACTAATTTGAAGGCTCTCGCTTCTCAGAAGTGTTCTGTAGATCAGATTACTCGTCATCTTCAAGCTTTGCGTTCAGAGACACAGAACCGAGTTTCTTGGGAGCAGGTTCAGGAGTGTTTGAAAAAGGATCTTGGTTTTTGGGATACAATAGATATTGACGAGGAGAATCTTGCTCTTCTTAAAGATATATATACTATGTCATTTGTTGGTAAGATGCCAAATGAGAATAATCTCTATAGCTCTAACGAGCCAATGGCAGCTGCAGCAATGCGTATTATGCAGAAGATTGCATATGTCGGATGGACCACAGGCGATCATACAGGAGGTCTTGTTCCTGTTTATGCAATTGGTGTTGGTTCAGAAGAGTTTGCAGTGCATAATGATAATGCTGAAATACCTTTGAAGATCGCTAAGATCGCTGGGTTCAATGTTAATTTATAATTTATAATGTATAATGTATAGTGTATGGCGTTGATTTCAAAATAATTGAAAATCGTCGACAGACAATCAATTAATTATCAATTATAAATTATGAATTATCAATTATAAATTATCAATTAAAAATTAAATTTCCCCCCCCTTGTATCGCATTCTCTTTGTCTGTCACGGCAATATCTGCCGTAGTCCCATGGCGGAATTTGTCATGAAGGATCTGGTCGAGAAGGCCGGGCTTTCAGACAAGTTCTACATTGAGTCGGCTGCTACGAGCACCGAAGAAATAGGCAATGCCGTCTATCCGCCAGCACGGCGTAAGTTGGCAGAGCATGGTATCTCGTGTGCCGGTAAGACAGCGCGTCAGCTGCGCATGTCCGATTATCAGCGCTTCGATCTTTTGGTCGGCATGGATAATTGGAACCTGCGCAATATGAACCGTATGCTAGGCAGCGATCCGGAGGGTAAGATCTGCCTTCTCCTGGACTTTACGAAGCGACCTGGCGAAGTGAGCGACCCGTGGTATACCGATGATTTTGAGTCCACTTGGCGAGATTGCCAGGAGGGATGCCAGGGTCTGCTGGATTACTGCATTTCTGCAGGCTTTTCAGACTAAGTTGAGGAGGCGGCTGATATGAGATTGAAATCTTAACGTTGCATTTATTTAAAATGTGAACGTTATTTGAGGAAAAAGTTTCTTAAAAATGCTTTAAAAGAACCCTATGGGTTGGAAATATAGATTATTTTGACTATATTTGCAACGTCTAAATAGGGCTCTATCAACCGAAGAATCTATATTTTAGATATATTATACTATCAACATTATAAACTTAAATTTCAAAAAGGTATTATGGCAAATTTGGATTTGACCAAGTATGGCATCACTGGTTCTACCGTGATCGCACACAATCCTTCTTATGAGCAGCTCTTTGCTGAGGAGACCAAGGCTGGTCTTGAGGGCTATGAGGTAGGTCAGAACACCGAGCTCAACGCTGTTAACGTAATGACTGGTATCTACACCGGCCGTTCACCTAAGGACAAGTACATCGTAATGGATGCTAACTCTAAGGACACCGTATGGTGGACCACTGAGGGCTACAAGAACGATAACCACCCAATGTCAGAGGAGGTTTGG
>JAZUIL010000071.1:0-26424 GCA_045642245.1 Bacteroidales bacterium | reverse complement strand
ATCATGCCACAGCCACCAGTAGGTCACAACGACGCTACTCCTTGGCCAAACTGGCCAGTAATCCTCAAGACCACCTCAAGCCACGAAGAGGGTTGTACCCGTCGCTGGAACATCAACACCCTTGAGTTCCTCGGTAAGGATGGTAAGCTCACCGGCGTCAAGGTGCAGCCAATCGACTGGAAGCCAAATCCAGAAGGCGGTCGTCCAATTATGGTCGAAGCCGGTGAAGTAGAGGTTATTAAGGCCGACATCGTCTTCCTCGCCATGGGCTTCATCAAGCCACAGCAGCCACAGTTCCCAGCCAACGTTTTCGTTGCCGGTGATGCAGCTTCAGGTGCTTCGCTCGTCGTTCGCGCCATCGCCAGCGGCCGCAAGACCGCCGAGGCCATCGACAAGTATTTCAAGTAATTGTGTCCATTTGCTAATATCAGAAGCTCTCTTATAGCTTCAAAAAAGTATCACCACTTTCGGGAGAAGGTGGTGATATTTTTTAATATGTATTACTAGATTCCTGCTAATAGTTTGATGATATATATAATAAAGGTTTTGCTAAATATTATTTTAATCAATTGGGTAAAAATAGGTGATAATAAGGTTGTCTTTCTGGTTTTTTGCTCGAAAAGTGATGTTCTTCCCATTTTTATTTTGAGATACGAAAAGAATGTGTTATTTTTGCCAGCAAATAATATATTATTTAATGAGAAAATTTTTTTATTTACTTCCTATAATTTTGCTGTCTGGTTGTAGTGGACAGAAGAGTAATGAACGAGACGGAAGTCAGTCTGGTTCGGACATGGATGTTGATATCATGTCTGAGGATGTGGTGCAGCAGTCAATAAGTGATGTGTCGTGGAGCGAAGAGAACCTGCCATTGCCTGTATCGAAATCTCAGATTGTCAAAGATTGGACCTTGGCTTCGTATAGCGGATACTCGCAGGAAGAGCTTCCTTATTCTTATAAATGTATTGATTTAGATCTGGATGGCAATCCAGAGGTATTGTTGTTTGCTGAGAATAACATAGGAGGTCCACGTGCCATCCTCTTCTATCAGAATGGAGTGCTTAATGATTACTGTTATGAGTCAGATGGATATAACACGTTTAGTGTAGGTAAGCCGCAGAAAGGAAAGGGCATCTTCGTAAATATGCATGACGACCATATGAACGAATCCCGTTGCTGGTATTCGATGTATTATGTGGTGGAGAATAGCAAATTAAGATCTGTTGGCGATAGCTACATTCAAACCATCTATGAAGAGGGGATGGAGGAGTATGAATATGAAGAAGGAGGAGAGGTCCCTGCAGATATCAAGTCTATAGAGGTAGTAGAATTCGAATACCTTCAGAACTGGTTGCCGCTCAATCTTACAGCAGAAGAAAGGCAGGCGGCTGTACATGTCGGGCAGAATGATAATGACAGTTTCTCTTTGCTTAAGGAGATGCGAGAAAAAGACATGATGACTTATCAAGGCAAGATCGGGCCTTATCCGATTACGATGCTGATTAAGTTGGATCTAGTTGATGAAGAATGGGTTGGATGCTATTATTATGATAGTCGACCGAATTCGGTATTCAAGCTTAAGGCTATTGAGAATCAAAGTAGTCCTGAGGGATGGAGTGATGTCGTACTTGAAGAATACACTACAAATGGTAATATGTCGGGTACGTTTAAGGGGCGCTTAGATGGCCGAGGAGACGGATTTGAGGGAGAATTCTGCAACAGTCGTGGAAAGAAATTTACTTTTGAACTACATCAGACACAATAATCATTCAGACACAATAATCATTTTGTGTCTGAATGATAAAAGGTCCTGCCTAAGTGTGGGAGATTTTGCGTCCTCATTAAGGTAGGGCCTTTTTGGTTTATAGATCTTCAATATTGACTAGTCCATTCATGATTGAGTATAGGATTATGTCAACCAGAGAGCGGGCATGGAGCTTCTCCATGATGTTCTTGCGATGGGTGATAACAGTGCTGATACTGATGTCAAGCCGATCGGCTATTTCTTTGTTGATGAATCCTTTACAGAGTAATACCGCAACTTCAATCTCTCGTGTAGATAATAGCAGTTCTTCGTGACTATTTGCTAATGCAGAGGCGTAGTCGTGAGACTTCCCGTGTCCATGTTTCTGGAGCTTCAGTATATCGTGTATTAACGAAGCTTCACTTTGACAGACATTAAGTGTAAATACTCCCTTAATCTGCATATCACCATTGACTAATACGATATTTTTGTGAGGGTGTTCCCTGAAGAAATTTGCGTGTTCGAAATAAATGCGAGATGATACGAAATAGTGAGTAACCTGATTAGCATCTTCTTGCCGTTCCATTTCTTCAAGCGAAGCATAGACAGCGAATTCAGCCATCGGCAACATCTTGGTCAGAAGTTGCTGAAGGCCTATACACATGAGAATGTTGGCGTCTATGATGACAAACTTGATAGGAGGCATTTTAAGAATTATGAATTAGAAGTTGAGAGAGAAGCGTTTACTTCCTCAATATAATTCAGGATCTCGTCTCGACCAGTCCTCTTTTCAGCGCTAGTAGCGAACATTGGGGGCAACTCTTCCCAGTCTTCTTTCAGTCGAGCGCAATAAGTTTTGTAGTTCTTAGCCCATTCTCGCTGTGAGATCTTATCAAGCTTTGTAAAAACGATGGCAAATGGAATGCCGTTTTCTGCCAACATAGTCATGAAATCAAGATCGACTTTCATCGGAGCATGGCGGCTATCGATGAGTAGCATGACGCAAGTAAGCTGTGGACGATTGAGGATATAACCGTTGATGAGCCTGTCAAGTTTGGCGAGAGCATCCTTGCTGATCTTAGCATATCCGTAGCCAGGAAGGTCGACAATATGCCAGTTGTCATTGATCGTAAAATGGTTGATTAGCAAAGTCTTTCCAGGCTTGGCTGAAGTCTTGGCTAATCCTTTATGATTGGTCAGCATATTAATGAGAGAGGACTTTCCCACGTTCGAACGACCGATGAAGGCCCATTCTGGTAAATGAGTGTCAGGGCACTTTCGCCAGTCGGTATTGCTGATCAGATATTCTGCTTTCTTGATTTCCATATTCTTACATTTTTCGGTTGCAAAGGTACGTATTATTCTTGAAAAAAGCAAATTTCAATGAGCAGAGTGTGGATAGAATGATGCAAAAACGATGATATTGCCAAAAAAGTATGGCAAAAACTTTGATAACTCATTATTATTTTATATCTTTGCACGCGATTTTTTGAAAATTTTAAAAAACATATACGAAAGTGAACAAAAATTCTTTAATTGGAACTGTATTGATCTGTCTCCTTTTCTTTGGATACATGTGGGTCAATCAGCCAACTCCAGAGCAGATTGAAGCCCAGCGTCGATATAATGATTCTATCGCTCAGCTTCAGCGTGAGGCAATTGTTGATGGCGTTGCGCAGGACGAACTGGCCAAGCTCAAGAATGATAGCACCACACTCCAACCTATGGATAGTGCGGCCATCGCTGCACAGGATAGCATCCAGAATGTCCGTCTGATCCAGACTTATGGCAACTTGGCTGCTGCAACACAGGGTGAAGAGCAGATCGTGACGCTTGAGAATGAGGTGCTTCGTCTTCAGTTAAGCACTAAGGGCGGCCAGATAAAGACTGCTACTTTGAAACAGTATGATGATTATCAAGGAAATACTCTTGAGCTGTTTGATGGTGAGAATAATGAACTTTATTATACCATCAACACGCCTAAGGGTACTTTCAACACAGATAAGTTCTACTTTGAGCCAGTAAATGTAACTGCCGATGGCGCTACTATGCGCCTGAAGACTGATGACGGTGCAGTACTCGATTTTGTTTATCGTTTGACAGCTTCAGACAGCTATCTCGTGGAGTATAGCCTCAAGATGCAGAACGCTGACCGTATGATCAATGATCGTACTGTGATGCTTAACTGGTATCAGTCATTGCCTCGCACAGAGTTAGGTCGTGATTTCGAAGGTCGTTATTCGCAGCTTTATTACAAGTATCAGGGTCAGTCAACCAATGATCTTTCAAGTACTTCGGCTGATGATGAGACTTTAGACGGTCGCATGGCATGGATCTCATTCCAGAACCAGTTCTTCAGCACAATGCTTGTGACCAACGATCTCTTCACTGCAGGTCGTCTTCGTAGTGAGCCTGTTGCAAAGGAAAATGACGAGAATGTCATCAAGAAATATTCTGCAGAGAACCTTGAGTTTGAGGTGGATACCAAGGGTGCAGAGAGCACCATTCCTATGTGCCTCTATATGGGACCTAAGGATTATTGGAAGCTCTCTGATATGAATGAGCCAGCCGCTGCTTTTGTCGGCAAGACTAATGAGGATATGGATCTTGAAGATTCATTCTATCTCGGTTGGCGTTTCATCGTTCATTATGTCAACTCATGGGTGATTATCCCATTGTTCCACTTTATGGACAAGTGGATTTCATCATATGGCATTATCATTCTCTTGTTGACCCTCTTCATCAAGCTTATTACTTTGCCAATGACCTACAAGTCATATAAAGCTTCTGCTAAGATGCGAATTGCACAACGTCTGCCAGAAGTACAGGCAATCAATGAGAAATATCCAGATCAGGAACAAGCTATGGAGAAGCAGCAGGCGTTGATGGCTCTTTATAGTAAGATGGGTGTAAATCAGATGGGTGGCTGTCTGCCAATGCTTATCCAGTGGCCAGTACTCATTGCGTTGTTCTACTTCTTCCCAACTTCTATTGAGCTTCGTCACCAGCCATTCCTTTGGGCTGACGACCTTTCTACTTACGATGCATTCCTCACTTGGGATGCTAACATTCCTGTAGTAAATTGGATCTTTGGTCATCACCTTTCACTTTTCTGTGTATTGATGACTGTTACCAACATCTTCTATACTTGGTTGATGCAGAAGCAGAATCCAAGCCAGCAGTCAATGCCAGGTATGAAGGCCATGATGTATTTCATGCCATTGATGTTCCTCTTCTTCTTGAACCAGTATTCAGCAGGTCTTTCTTATTACTACTTCCTGAGTACACTCCTTGGAATTGTAATTACTTATGCAATCCGTTGGAGCATGGATGAGGATAAGATTCTTGAGCAGCTCAAGGCTAACCTCAAGAAGCCAGCTAAGGCCAGCAAGGCAACCGGTTGGGCTGCTAAGCTGCAGGAGATTCAGCGTCAACAGCAGGAGCAGCTTAAGAAGCAGCGCGAAGAGCAGGCTCGTCGTCAGCGTAGATAATGAATATGCAGGAAGTAAATCTTCTTCCTATCAGAGAACGTGTGCTAAAAGCCACGAATATTTCGGAGTTCCAGAGACGTGTGTATCTGGAACTCCTTCTCGTACCTAAAGGTCATACGATCAGCTATGGAGAACTTGCCAAGCGCATCGGATGTCGCAGTGCACAGGCAGTAGGACAGGCTTTGCGAAAGAATCCTTTTGCTCCAGAAGTCCCTTGCCATCGTGTCGTTGCTGCGGATGGTTCGATGCATGGCTTTCATGGTCAAACAGAAGGAGAGATGATCGAAAAGAAAAGAAGAATGTTGGAAGAAGAAGGAGCTTGTCTATCAAATAGATGATAGATAAGCTTTTTTTATTTGCATCTCTTTCACGGTACCGTAGAAGAGATGCGAAGGTCGTGGCATATCTTTCGCTGTACCGTGGAAGGGATGCGAAGGTCGTGGCATATCTTTCATGGTACCGTAGAATAGATGCGACGGTCGTGACATATTGTTTGCTGTACCATGGAAAAGATGTGATTATTTTAAGATCCAAAAACGATTTTCTAAAAATAAAAAGAAATATTGAGTTTACAAATTTTAAGAAAACGACCTTTTTCTAAACAGAATTATACAATTAAATCTCTTTCAATAAGTTTTGTTTGTTTATATTAGAAATAATTCTTATATTTGCGCACGATTTTTAATAGTACGATGGAGTGTTCTCTTTTCTGTGAGAAGCACTCTAGCGTAGCTTTTGTCTTTTGTTTATTTTTTATCGAAGGATATATGAAATATGCACTCGTAACAGGCGCCTCTAGAGGTATTGGAAAAGCAGTAGCCTTAAGAATTGCAGGAATGGGTATTCCTGTTATCATCAATTATCAGTCAAACCAGGCTGCAGCTGAGGCTGTAAAGTTTGAGATTGAGCAGGCAGGTGGAAGCGCAGAACTGATGCCATTTAATGTCGGTAAGCAGGAAGAAGTTGATGCTGCGATCGATCAGTGGGAGGCTGCACATCCTGATGATTATATCGCATATCTGGTTAATAACGCAGGTATTCGTCGTGACAATATGATGTTTATGATGCCAGTTGATGATTGGCATGCAGTAATCAATACTTCACTTAACGGTTTCTATTATGTGACTCGTCGTCTTATCACAAAAATGATGATGAGAAAGCATGGTGGACGTGTGGTGAACATGACTTCGCTTTCAGGCTTGAAGGGTATGCCTGGCCAGACCAATTATTGCGCTGCTAAGGCAGCTTTGATTGGTGCTACTAAGGCGTTGGCTATGGAAGCTGCTCCACGAGGAGTGACAGTCAATGCGGTGGCTCCAGGTTTCATTGAGTCAGATATGACAAAAGATCTGCCTGTCGATGATTTGAAAAATCTCGTGCCAATGAAGCGTTTTGGCAAAGCAGAGGAGGTCGCTAAGTTGGTAGGATTCCTGATTTCTGATGATGCTAGTTACATCACTGGAGAGGTGATCAGCATTAATGGTGGTCTCTATTAAGTGTAGATTAGAAGTAAAAATATAAAGAAATTTTCATGGGAAGAGTTGTCATTACCGGTATGGGCATCTGGTCATGCATCGGAACAAGTATAGAGGAGGTTAAGGATTCGCTTTATCAGGGCAAATCGGGAATCGGTATGGATGATACCCGATTGAGCTACGGCTATCAGTCAGCATTGACGGGTATTGTGAAGGCTCCTGTCTTGAAGGGTTTGTTGGATCGCCACGCTCGCCGTGGATTCTCTGAGGAATGTGACTATGCTTATATGGCCAGCAGACAGGCATTCGAGATGGCAAAAGTGGATGATGACTATCTTGTCAATAACGAAGTAGGATGTATCTTTGGCAATGATTCTTCAGCAAAGCCTGTGATTGAGGCTGCTAAAATCATGGATGAGAAGCATGATACCGAACTCCTCGGTCAGAACTACGTCTTTCAGGCAATGAATTCGACTGTCAACATGAATATGAGCACCGCGTTTCATCTGAAAGGTGTGAACTTTACAGTGAGTGCTGCATGTGCCAGCGGTAGCCATTCCATCGGCCTTGGTTATATGCTCATCAAGCAAGGTTTGCAGGAGATGGTATTGTGTGGAGGAGCTCAAGAGACTAATTTCTATTCGATGGCTTCGTTTGATGCTTTGAATGCATTCTCTAAGCGAATGGATACTCCACAGAAAGCAAGTCGTCCGTTTGATAAGGATCGTGATGGCCTCGTGCCAAGTGGTGGTGCTGCTGCTCTCGTCCTTGAGGATTATGATCATGCAGTAGCTCGTGGAGCAAACATCATTGCAGAGGTCGTAGGCTATGGCTTCTCTTCTAATGGAACAACCGCCATCAGTCAGCCAAGCGATGAAGGATGTGTTCGTGCCATGCAGCGAGCTATCAAGGATGCTGGAATGACGGTTAGTGATATCGATTATATCAATGCCCATGCTACTAGTACTCCTCAGGGAGATATGTATGAGGCTATTGCTATTGACAAGCTTTTCCGTGGTGAACATGCTTTAGTCAGCAGTACCAAGGGTATGACCGGCCATGAGTGCTGGATGGCAGGAGCTAGTGAAGCAGTTTACAGCATTATCATGATGCAGAATAACTTTGTTGCTCCAAATATCAACCTTGAGAATCGTGATGAATATTCAGAGCATTTGAATCTCGCTACTCAGACAGTCGATACTGAAGTGAATGTAGTATTAAGTAATTCATTCGGTTTCGGAGGTACTAATAGCGCTTTAGTGTTCAAGAAATTCTCTGAATAATTTTTCCTTTGAGAGTCATTATTTATTCGAAAACAAATAACCAATAAAAAACTATACAATTATGAATCGTTCAGAAATTGAAGAGAAAGTAAAGAATTTCCTTATTGAAGATCTTGAGATTGACGAGGAGAAGATCACCCCAGATGCTAAGTTGAAGGAAGACCTTGGCATCGATAGCCTTGATTTCGTAGATATCGTTGTTATCGTAGAGCGCAACTTCGGCTTTAAGATTAAGCCAGAGGAGATGGTAGGCGTAGACAATTATGCAAAGTTCTGCGACTACATCGAGAAGAAGGTAAATGCATAATTCATCTATAGCATAAAATCACGGCAAGAATATGGCAGAAGAGAGACAATGGGCAGGAACGACATATGGCAATGGGCGGATGCATAAGCTGCTCATACAGTCGTTGCGATATATTGATGCCCGATTGCTTTATCTGTTTTCTGCCATATTTGTTGTGCCGGTTTGTCTTGTCCTAAATCCTAGTCGAAAGACGGCTTACCATTACTTCCGTGAGATTCATCATTACGGATGCTGGAAGGCTTCATGGGCGACTTATATTAACCACTGTAAGTTTGCACAGGTGGTGATAGATAAGTTCGCCATGTATGCAGGTAAGAAGTTCGATGTAGAGGTTGACGGATTGGACAAGTTCAATGAATTGGCTGCTCAAGACGAAGGTTTCTTGCATCTCAGTTCTCATGTCGGAAACTATGAGATTGCGGGCTATTCGCTCGTTTCGGATAGAAAGGTTATCAACGCGGTGGTATATGCAGGAGAGAAAGCGTCGGTAATGGAGAATCGAAACAATATGTTCGAGAAGACCAATATCCGCATGATCCTGATGAAACCGGATATGAGCCATCTGTTTGAAATCGACAACGCGCTTTGCAATGGCGATATCATCAGTTTCCCCACTGATCGCAACCATGGTTCGGCCAGAAGCCTTGAGATGATGTTCTTAGGAAAGAAAGCTCATTTCCCACAAGGTCCATTCACTGTTGCCACCATGCGAGGTGTTAATGTCCTGGCAGTAAATGTAATGAAAGAGGGGTGGAATAAATATCATATTTATGTTACTCCTTTGCCATATGATAAGACCCTTTCTCGCAAGGAGCAGATCCGACAGCTCTCTGAAGCTTATGTAGCTGAATTGGAGAAGCGTCTTCGCCAATATCCTACTCAATGGTATAATTTCTATGAATTCTGGAACTGATTTGACTTCGGAGTCGTTTCTTCGCACTGTCGACGTACATGGTATTCTGCCACAGCAGGAACCATTCGTGATGATTGATACTCTTATCCATTTTGAGATGAATACTTCGACTACTGAAACTACAATCAAGGAGTCGAATATATTTGTTGATAATGGAAAATTCTCGGCATCAGGAATGATGGAGAATATTGCACAGACATGTGCTGCACGTATTGGTTTTTACAACAAATACATTCTTCATAATGAAGTGCAGATCGGTTTTATCGGTGCAATTAGCAAGTATATGATTCATAGATTACCTGAAGTAGGTCAGAAGATCTATACAAAGGTAGATATCCTTGAAGAGATTTTCGGTATGACACTTGCACAAGCCACCATTACTTGCAACGAAGAGGTGATTGTCACAGCAGAAGTTAAGCTGGCCGTTAAGAATGCTGGTGTTGAAGCGGATGCGACTAAAGGCTAATCAGGATGGAGAACAAAGTCATTCTACAGTTTGAGAAACCTTTTGAGATTCGATTCAGTGAGATCGATATGATGAATGTCGTATGGCATGGATCCTATCCGCTGTATCTCGAAGACGCCAGGGAAGCTTTCGGAAAGAAATTCGGGCTTTCTTATCAGCGTTATATTGATGAGAATATCTTTGCTCCTTTGGTTCAACTTAAGATGGATTATAAGCGTCCTCTGATGTATGGCATGAAACCAGTTGTCAGAATCACTTACCATCCTACTGAATCGGCAAAGATAGTTTTCGATTATGTAATCTATGATTCTGAGACAGGTACTGTATGCCTTAATGCTCAGAGTACACAAGTCTTTATGGACAGGAACTATAATCTCCTTTGGTATAGTCCTGATTTCTATGAAGAATGGAAGAAACTGATGGGTTTGAAATGATTCAAGTTCTTGCAACGAATATTACGTCTCCGCTTGGCATGACGACAGAACAGAACTATCAGGCGTTGAAGTCTGGTAAGTCCGCTCTGTATACCTATCAGCATTGGAAAGGTCTTCAAGAACCTTTTGCCGCTTCTTTCTTCACTGACGAGCAGAATGCAGAACTGATAATTAAGGGATATAGTCGTTTTGAATCTCTTGCCATCCGTTCTGTGTCAGATGCTCTATTACAGACAACCTTTGACGTTACGCGTACAATATTTATATTGAGTACGACAAAGTGTAATGTCGAAGAATTAGGAGATATTGAGGAACATGATGGTACTTATCTTCACCCAGGAGAGACAGCAAAGAAGATTGCTCAGTATTTCGGTATTGAAAACGAACCGATTGTCGTCTGCAATGCTTGTATCTCAGGTGTGACTGCACAGTTGGTTGCCTCTCGTCTCATTATGGCTGGCCTGTATGATTATGCCATAGTATGTGGCGCTGATTGTATCACACCTTTTACTGTCGCTGGATTCCAGTCATTCAAAGCGCTTTCACCACAGGAATGTCGTCCGTTTGATATCGAGCGTATCGGCCTTAATATCGGAGAAGCAGCTTCGACGATGATCTTTGGAAAAGAGAATTGTTCTGCTATAGAAGACAAAGAACCATGCTGGATACTGGAGACAGGGTGTTCGAATAATGATGCATACCATGTCAGTGCACCTTCGCCTAAGGGAGATGGAACGTATCGAGCCATTATAAAGACATTGCAGGGAGTCGAGAAAGACGATCTTGCTACTGTCTGCGTACATGGTACGGCTACGATGTTTAATGACCAGATGGAGTCAAAAGCAATTCAAGAGGCAGATCTGTCGGATATTCCATTGACCGCTCTCAAAGGTTATTATGGGCATACGATGGGTGCTGCAGGATTACTTGAGACTATTATTACCATGCGATCGTTAGACGACAGCTGTATCCTTCCGACCCGTGGCTATGAGGAAATAGGTGTTAGTGGAAAGGTTACTATCAGTAATCAGGAACAAAAGACTGACAAACAACGTTTCCTGAAGATTATTTCAGGATTCGGTGGCTGCAATGGAGCGTTGCTTTATAAGAAGGACCTTACCAAAGATGTTATGTCCTTACCGCCGGTTAAGCAGAATGTCGAGCATACGGTGAAGCTTACATCCTCTTCGCTTGAAGTTGATGGTAAGATGATTGAAACATCGGAACATGGTAAAGCGCTCCTCACAGAAATATACAAGCAGTACATTGGCAATTATCCGAAGTTCTATAAGATGGATCTTCTTTGCCGATTGGTTTTTGTCGCTACAGAACTGCTTGTGCAGCAAGAAAAAGAAGTCGTAGAAGGAGAGGAGAGAGGTGTTATTCTTTTTAATCGCACTTCATCTATCTGTTCTGATAGAATGCATATTGCTACTATCTGTGAGGATAGCATACCAAGTCCTTCTATTTTCTTATATACGTTGCCAAACATTGTGACTGGAGAGATTGCGATCAAGCATAATTATAAAGGAGAGACTTCGCTTTATATCTTTGATCACAAAGATGATATGCTTATGTCGCAGATTTTGGATACTACTTTACAACAATCAGATGTAAAGAGTTTTGTGACCGGATGGGTCGATTGTCCGGATGAGAATACATTTGAGGCAGAACTCAGAATTGTAACGAAATAATAATTTTTGAAAACAATATACTAAAAGTACTATAACATGGATGAATTGATTTTTACACTCAAGGAACAGATCATCGATGCTCTTAATCTTGAGGAGATGACCCCAGAAGATATCGAGAACGATGCACCTCTTTTCGGTGAAGGTTTAGGTCTCGATTCTATTGATGCACTCGAGCTCATTGTCCTTCTTGAGAAGCATTATGGTATTAAATTGGCAAATCCAGCAGAGGGTAAGGATATTTTTAAGAGTGTCAGCACCATTGCTGCATATGTAGAAAAGAATAGAACAAAGTAATGACAGACTTTGTATCCATAACAGGATATGGCATTATCTGTGCGATAGGCAATGATGCTGAGGCTGTACTCGATTCACTTCGTAAGGGAGAGTCGGGTATTCGTCGGATGAAGTATCTTGAATCAAAGCATAACGATCTGCCAGTAGGAGAAGTACAGCTTTCTAACGATGAGATGAAGGCGATCTTAGGTATTGCAGATCCATCTCCTCGCAGCCGTACTTCATTGATGGGTGCCATTGCCATTCGTCAGGCTTTACGACATGCTGGTGTCACGAGTCTTGAAGGTAAGCGTGTAGCAGTTATCTCTGGAACGACTGTCGGTGGAATGGATCTCACGGAGAAGTATTTCGAACAGATGAAAACTGACGATTCACTTCTCTCATTGCCTTCAGATAATGAATGTGGCAAAAGTACCATCGAAATGGCAGAGATGGCAGGAGTAAAAAATGCAGAGTGCTGTACAATCTCTACGGCTTGTTCTTCGGCTCTCAATTCCATCATCCTTGGTACAGAGATGCTGAAACGAGACGAAGTCGATCTTGTCATTGCAGGTGGATCTGAAGCATTGAGTGTCTTCCATCTCAATGGTTTCAATACACTCATGATCCTGGATAAAGAGCAGTGCCGACCATTTGATGCCACACGTGCAGGTCTCAATTTAGGTGAAGGTGCAGCATTCGTTATTCTTGAGAAGAAAGCAGAAAAACCTCTGGCATATATTTCAGGTTATGGTAATCGTTGTGACGCTTTCCATCAGACGGCATCGTCTGAGAATGGCGAAGGCGCTTATCTGGCAATGACCGAGGCTCTCACTATGGCCAATCTTCAGCCTAGTGATATCCAGTATGTGAATGCACATGGTACTGGTACTCCTAATAATGATCCTTCTGAAAGTGAAGCACTCAAGCGTGTCTTTGGTACTCATATGCCAGAGGTTTCAAGTACCAAATCTTTCACAGGTCATACTACTTCTGCCTCAGGTTCAATTGAGACAGTACTTTGTCTGTTGGCAATGCAGAATAACTTCATCCCTGCAAACCTAGGTTGGAAGAATCAGATGCCGGAAGGTATTATTCCGACATTGGGGAAGAATGATGTTCCACTTGACAATGTGATTTGTAATTCTTTTGGTTTTGGTGGTAATGACTCTTCATTAGTCGTCAGCAAAAAAGAACCAAAAAATGCCGCGTCAGATCAGAAAGATCATGAGGTAAAGATTGTTAGTGAAGAAACAATCACATCTATGGATGAGCTTTCAGGACTGAAGGAATTTGTTTCTGTCATGGAATCTCGTCGAATGGGCAAACTACTCAAAGCATCACATCTTGCATCATTCCGAGCTTTGAAGAATGCGGGTATTGAATGTCCTGACGCAATTATTTCTGCTACATCGCGAGGAATGCTTGAATTCAGTCATTTGTTCCTGGAGGATATCATTGCCAACGATGAAGGACTGTTGAAGCCGACACTCTTTATGCAAAGTACCCATAACACGCTCAGTTCTGCTATTGCAATCAGAACGAAGTGTCATGGCTATAATATTACCTATTCTCAGGGGGATGATTCCATGAAATGGGCAATGCGTGATGCGGAACGTCTTATCAAGACTGGTAAAGCAAAATCTGTCCTTGTCGGTTCTTTTGATGAGTCTACATCGATACTTAATTCATTTGCAGAAAGAAGCGGTAGGGATATTCCGGCTGAGATTTATGCAAAGAGTATTGTGATGGTTAGTGCTGATTAATCATTTCATCTGTTCTTTCTGATAACATGCCACTCATTCCATTAGCCATTCTTCAGAGTCTGCTGCTTGCAGGTGGCCAGGTGTTGCTTAAGTTCGCACTTCAGCGAATGGAACCTTTTGGATGGAATATGTCATTCTGGAGTTCCGTTTTTGGTAACTGGCAGTTTGCAGCATGTGGTATGTGTTATGGAGCAGGTAGTATCTTGTGGTTTTATATCATCAAGCATTTCCCATTCAGCATGGCTTATCCGATGGTATCTTTAAGCTATGTCTTTGGAATGATTGCAGCTATTCTTTTCTTCCATGAATCGGTCGATCTTACAAAATGGTTGGGAGTGTTGCTTATAATGTTAGGATGTTATTTTATTGCAAAATGAGAAAAATTCTCTTTTCAATCCTGTTTTGTTTTGTTGCATTGACTGTCTCTGCGCAGAACCAGCAGGCAATTATAGAAAAGATCAATAAGATCTGTGCTGAGATGAAGACTATGGAGTGCGAATTCGTACAAACCAAGCATCTCAACATTCTGAATGATAATATGGTTTCTCAGGGAAAGATGTATTATCAGCAACCAAATGCACTTCGATGGGAGTATACCACACCTTATACCTATACATTTATTCTTAACGATAATAAAATCTTGTTGAAGAATGATCGTCGCAAGGATGTCATCGATGTTAATCAGAACAAGATGTTCAAGGAAATTGCGCGTATCATGATGAATAGTATTGTCGGAAAGTGTCTGACTGATGACAAAGCTTTCAAAACAACCATCGAAGAAACCTCGACAGAATGGGTTGCAACTCTTATCCCTTTGAAGAAGGATATGAAGCAGATGTGGACTAAACTACAGCTTCATTTCGATCGCTCAAAGAATGCGGTTGTCAAAGTTCAGATGTTCGAAAAGTCTGGAGATTTCACGGTTATCGACCTAAAGAATAACAAAACCAACAAATCGATCGATCAGAGATTGTTCGTCGTTGACTAAGGTTGTATAGGGAAATCTATATATCGGGTATGAAACGTCTTTATGCATTTGTGCTTTTTTTGTTGTGTTTCAGCATTACATCCGTATTTGCACAGGACGTCACATCGCTAACTAATAGTCGATATACCGTACAGATGGATATCCGTGATGCATATATCAGCGGAGTTTGTATCATGCATCAAGAAGAGGATATCATCACAGCATCGATCATGAATGAGTTTGGAGTATCTGCACTCACATATCGATATAATACGAAAAATGACAAGGTCAAGATTCTGAGTATTGTCAAACAAATGGATAAATGGTATATCAAACGAATCCTGAAGAAGGACTTGAAAACCATTATGCATAAGATGCCAATTAATGAGACCTTGATCTACGAGAATAAGAAATATCACATCAAATATCTTTTCACCCCATTGCGCGATGAAATTGCTGAATTCTTTATATACTGTAATAAGCCAACAGTCAACGGATAATGGTCACGACTATACCATCCGTCTGGATGCTGAGCATTTCATCTACAAGGCTCATTTCCCAGGAGAACCGATTACTCCTGGAGTCTGTATCATGCAGATTGCACTTGAATTGATGGAATTGGCTACGGAGATGCCGCTTACTGTAACATGTGTAAAGAACGTAAAGTTCCTTCGGATCATTACTCCCAATGAGACTTCTGAGGTTTGTTATTCTTTGCAGAAGATAACCTTAGAAGAAGGTGTGGTCAAGGCGCAGGTGAAGGTTAGTGCAGGAGATGATGTCTTTGCTAAGTTGTCATTGATTTGTCAGTGTGGACAATAAGAAAAGAGATATGGCAGAACACATTGTAACGCCAACGGATAAAACTGAACAAAAACAGACATTGCGCGATAGAGGAATCTGTGTTATTATACCTACATATAATAATGCAGGAACTATTGCCGATGTCGTAGAACGTTCGCTTGAGCAATGTGATGATGTCATCGTTGTGTGCGATGGATGTACTGACAATACGATGGAGATTCTTCATCAGTTGCCAATACTTCCGGAAATCGTAGACCTGAAGAATAATCAGGGTAAAGGATTCGCTCTTCGTGCAGGATTCCGTCGTGCTCTTGAACTTGGTTTTGCCTATGCTATTACCCTTGATGGTGATGGTCAGCATTTCCCAGAGGACATTCCTCTCATGCTAAAAGCAAACCAGAAACATCCTGGTGCACTGATTGTAGGAGAGAGGAAAGACCTTAAGAATGCAGATCGCAGCGGAGGTAGCAAGTTCGCTAATTCATTCAGTAACTTCTGGTTTGCTGTACAAACTGGTTGTATACTTAATGACACTCAGACCGGTTATCGTCTTTATCCTCTTAAGAAGTTGCGTGGTTTATCGCTATTGACTTCACGCTATGAGGCAGAGCTTGAACTACTTGTCTTTTCTTCCTGGCATGGCGTTGAGATCCAGAGTGAACCAGTCAATGTATATTATCCTCCTAGAGAAGAGCGTGTGTCGCATTTCCGTCCGGGAAAGGATTTCGCACGAATCTCCATCCTCAATAGTATCTTGGTCGGACTTGCCATTATATATGGCTATCCATTGAAACTTTGGAGGTTGCTGATGACCATTATCCGAACGGTATACAGCTTACTCTTTTTTATTATTTTCTCTGTCTTTATCATTACTCCTTGTACATACGTGTATCTTCGTATTGGCAAGATTACCACAAAGAAGAGAAATACACTGCATGTAATCCTACAGAAAGCATGTCAGTTCGTATTGAAAGGACATGGCATCCCTGGAGTGAAGTATTCTCAGGGTAATCCGAATAATGAGGACTTTAGCCAACCATCGGTTATTATTTGTAATCATCAGTCACACCTTGATCTGGTGCCGCTCTTGATGCAAACACCTAAAATCATTGTTTTGACCAATGATTGGGTGTGGAATAATTTCTTTTACGGATACATCATCCGCAATGCAGAGTTCCTACCGGCTTCTCGTGGCATAGATACGCTTTTGCCAGAGTTCAAAACTCTTGTTGAGAAAGGGTTTAGCATTGCTGTCTATCCTGAAGGAACTCGTTCGGCAGACTGCAGCATCGGCCGTTTCCATCAGGGAGCTTTCCATCTTGCACAACAGTTAAATCTGGATATTCTGCCACTTATTATGTATGGTCCTGGCAAGGTTTTGCCAAAGAAGGACCATCATCTGCATAAAGGACACATTCGTATTGAGATAGATAAACGTATTTCTCCAGAAGAACTCTCTTCTTTTGGTGAAACGACAAAGGAACAAGCCTCTTACATGCGCGCGTATTATAAAAAGAGGTATGCGCAAATGTGTAATAAACTGGAACAAGACGCGTAAGCGATCATTGCAAATCAATAAACGATTATGGCAAACAAAAAGATTGTTATCATCGGTTCAGGACTTGGTGGCCTGTCATGTGGCTATATCCTGCAGAGGAATGGTTATGATGTGACTATTCTGGAACAGGGTATGCAGATCGGTGGTTGTCTGCAGTGTTTCGTACGCAAAGGAGCCAAGTTTGAGACAGGTATGCATTTTATTGGTTCGGCCGCAGAAGGCCAGACCATGGATAAGGTTCTGCATTACCTTGAACTTACAAATGATCTGAAACTCAGTTCGCTTGATCCATTAGGCTATAATACTATTGCTCTTGCAGGTCAGCAATTCCAATTTGCGAATGGAAAGGAAGCCTTCATTGAACGTATGGCGTCTTATTTCCCTAAAGAGAAAGATGCTCTTCGTAAGTATGTTGATATCGTCAATCGTATTGCTTCTGCTTCGACCTTGACATCTCTCACGTCACAGGAGAGAGATATGGCCGCAAATACAGAATACCAGACGCGCTCGATCAATGAGGTCTTAGATAGTCTTTTTACGGATCCTTTGCTTAAGAACGTCCTTGTCGGCGATCTACCTCTTTATTCTGCAGAACTTGACAAGACTCCTTTCTCTCAGCATGCATTCATCATGGATTTCTACAATCAGAGTGCATTCCGTATTGTCGGCGGTAGTGATTCGATTGCTCATTCTTTGTCGAAGAGTATCGAGCGCATGGGAGGACAGATCTTAGCAAAAAAGAAAGTCGTCAAGATCGAATGTGATGATACGAAGGCAACTGGTGTAATCACAGAAGATGAGACATTCTATCCTGCTGATTATGTAATCAGTACCATACATCCGAACCGTATGCTTGAGATGCTCGATACAAAGATGATCCGATCTTCTTTCCGTCAGCGAATCAATAGCATCAAACAGACAGCAGCGGTCTTTGCCGTCTATCTCAAGTTCAAGGATCAGTCGATGCCATATATGAATACAAACTTCTATGGCTATAGTGGCAACACACCTTGGAATTGTGAGAATTATACGCCTGCCGAATGGCCAAAGGGTTTCCTCTATATGCATTTTTGTCATGAAGATAAGGCTCAATGGGCAAAGAGTGGAGCGATTCTTTCTTATATGAATATTGAGGATTGTGCGAAGTGGCGTGGAACGACTATCGGACATCGAGGCGCTGACTACGAAGATTTTAAGCGTCGACATGCTGAGCGACTGATTGCTGAGGTAGAGAAATTCCAGCCAGGAATCTCTTCTTCTATCGATAGTTATTTTACATCTACACCTCTTACCTATGTAGACTATACAGGCACAGAAGATGGATCGATGTATGGCGTCGCAAAGGATATTACACTTGGTGTAGGTGGTCGTGTTCCATATCGCACGAAGGTGCCTAATCTCCTTATGGCAGGACAGAATGTTAATTCCCATGGTATTATGGGAGTGATTGTCGGAACGATAGTAACCTGTAGCGAGCTCGTTTCGGCTGAGACGATCTACAAACAGATTGATGAAGCAAAATAATTAAATATGGCACAAAGCGCAGTAATAATAGGTGGTGGTGTCGGAGGACTTTTCACTGCTGCCATCCTTGCAAAGGAAGGTCTCACAGTTACAGTGATTGAGAAAAATACAACTGTCGGTGGCGGATTGCAGAGCTTTACCCGTATGGGTGAGATATTTGATACGGGTATGCATGTCATCAGCGGTATGCAGAAAGGTGGCAGCGTACGTCGACTTTGTGAGTATTTAGGGATTCTGGATCGAATTGAGATCAAGGATGTAGATCCAGATTTCACAGATAGTCTTTATTTTGCAGAAGATAAGACCGTCTATCGGATTTCTCAGAGCGAGGAAGGGTATATCAATGCGCTGGCTGAGAAATTCCCGGATCAACGAGAAAACCTCCGTCGCTATGTGGATGCAATGTTGAGGTTGGTAGACGAATTGGATCTCTTCAATCTTCGTCCATCGTCATCAATGTCCACCATCATGCACTCAGATGAGTTTATGATGGCTGCTAGTGACTTTGTGGCAAAATACATTACTGACGAACGTCTGAGAAGTGTTGTTTCTTACGTTAATCCTCTTTATGGAGGTCGTGGAGGGGTCACTCCTGCATATGTACATGCTGTTGTCTCTTCTCTCTATATCAAAGGTCCAAGTCGATTTGCCGGTGGTAGCCATCTTTTTGCTAATACACTTCGTGACTTCATTATAGAACATGGCGGTCAGGTCATTGTGAACGATGGAGTCTCAAAAATCTATACGCAAGAGAGAGAAATAACTCACGTTGAGACTCGAAAGGGAAAGAGTTTCTCTGCGGATTATTATATCAGTGCGATACATCCAAGCACTTTGATCAGTCTTTTAGATGATCCTTCTGCTCTTCCAAAAGCATATCGCAATCGTCTGGATTCTATTCCTAATACCTATTCTGCTTACGTGCTTAATATCAAGCTAAAGCCAAATACATTCAAGTATTTCAATTATACCGCCTATTATATGAGTCGGTATGATGAGATTTGGAATTTTGCGAAGGAAGACAAACCATGGCCACTTGGATTCTTGTTTATGACTCCTCCAGAGATCGAACAGGGTGAGTATTCTACGAAGATGATTGTTACGGCTCCTATGACATGGAATCATGTTATGCAGTGGGAGAATACTACGGTTGGTCATCGAGGAAAGGATTATGAGGATTGGAAAGACAAGTGTGCAAATATCCTTTTGGATCGTATGGAAGAGATCTATCCAAACTTCCGTGATTGTGTCGAGGATTATAATACGGGTTCTCCACTTACCATACGCGATTTTTATGGAGTGAAGGAAGGTGCAATGTGTGGTTACATGAAAGACTGCAATAACATGGTGCTTTCTCATATGCCTGTTGTTACAAAGATCAAGAACCTCTTACTTACTGGCCAGAACATTAACTTGCATGGTTTCTGTGGTGTTCCTCTCACTGCTATTCAGACATCTGAGGCTGTGTTAGGATTAAATCATGTAGTGAATGCTATCAATTCATCGACTACTGGAAAATAAATGAAGTATCTTTTATTAATCCTTTTTTTTATTTCCCTGGGTCTTTGCTTAAAGGCGCAGAAGATGATTTCATTTCTGGCCGATAGCCAGGACCCTACACCTGCGGTCATTGTCTGTCCGGGAGGTAGTTATTCTTGGCATGACTGGAATACAGAAGGTATAGATGTCGCTAAGTGGCTTCAGTCAGAAGGAATATCTGCTTTCGTCTTAGAATATCCGGTTCAGGGGTTTACAGCTTTCTTGACACATTATAGATATATTATACGAGGACATCAGTATCCTGATGCAATCAATGCGATTCAGGATGCTATTACGGAGCTTAGGACACATGCTTCGGACTATAACATTGATCCGCAGTGTATTGGGGCCATGGGTTTTTCTGCCGGAGGTCATCTCGTCACTTCAGCTGCAGAATTTTTTTCTTCACCAGAGAATCGTCCGGACTTTGTAGCTCCTATTTATCCAGTAGTTACATTGCGAAAGAATCCTTGGACACATAAACGCTCGCGGCGTGCATTATTGGGAGAATATCGCAAACGACAGACGAAATGGCAGGACAGCCTCTCCCTTGAGCTTCACATTCGTCCGGATATGCCACCTGTGTTTCTTGTTAATTGTGTCGATGATCCGATTGTGCATTATCACAATTCAGAGATGCTTGACTCTGCATTGACTGCTGTTGGAGTTCCTCATGAATACCACCAGTTCAAAAAAGGTGGACATGGTTTCGGTGCAGATCCGAAGAAAGCCAGCGAAGAATGTATTGTTTGGAAAGACCGATTTATCTCATGGTTCAAAGAACTGAGATCCGGTAATATATATCAATCTGATCTGTATTCAGCTTATGAATCAAAATAATGAGTTTGATGATCTAAGGCCTTATAATGAAGCGGAGATCCCTGCAGCTATGCAACGTATTGCTGCACATCCGTCTTTCCCATTGCTTGCTTCCTTTGTGTTTCCAGAGCGAGAAACAGAGGTGGTACGTCGTCATGTGGCTTCCATCGAACATATTACGGATTTTCAGCAAGAGATCATGTATCATGCCAATAAAAGAATTATTGAGCGTAGTACAACTGGTTTTACTTGTGGTGGCGTAGAGAACATCGATAGAGAAAAGAAGTATCTGTATATATCCAATCATCGCGATATCATGCTTGATGCTTCTCTTTTACAGAATGTACTCTCTGATCATAAGATCGAAACTGCTGAGATCACTTTCGGAGAGAACTTGATGCGAGGTGATTTGGTCATCGACATTGGTAAGTCGAATAAGATGTTCAAGGTAGAACGTCCTGGAGGTAGCATTAAGGAATTCTTCAAAGCTTCAAAGCATCTGTCTGACTATATTCGTTATACATTAACAGAAAAGAAGCAGTCGGTGTGGATTGCGCAGCGCAATGGTCGCACAAAAGATGGCATAGATCGCACAGATCAAGGTATCATCAAGATGTTTACGATGAGTCGTACGGATGATGCAGTGAAATCTGTGTCTGAATTGAATATACTGCCTGTTTCTGTTTCTTATGAATGGGAATCTTGTGATATCTTGAAGACTCTGGAGCTTTATGCACGTCAGCAAGGTCCTTATAAGAAGGCACCAGGTGAGGATCTGAACAGTATTCTTACTGGTATTCTTCAGCCTAAAGGACGTGTTCATTTCGAGATCTGTAAACCATTGACAGAAGATGAACTGAAACCCCTAGCACATCTTTCTCCAAATGAATATCATAAGCAGGTCGCAACACTCATAGATCAGCGTATCTGCACGGCATATTACCTGATGCCGAACAACTATATTGCACATGATTTCTTGTCTTCTACTGACACGTATGCAGATCATTATTCGAAACAGGAAAAAGAGACTTTCCTGAATCATATGTTGCAGCTTGACGCATATGCTGAAAAATATGACATCAAGTCTCTTCGCCAGATCTTCTTAGGCATCTACGCTTCACCAGTTGATAGTAAGATTCTATTTTCCAAGTCTTAAGTAGATAGGATACATCTATATATGCAGACAATAATTAAGCTTTACGACTATTTTAGCCATCACACCAAACTCCTGTGGAGCTCGTTGGTGGTATTGACTATGGCGTTGGCTTATCTGGTTTTCAGCATCAGTTACAACGAGGATATCAGTGATTTCCTCCCTCTCGATACTTCAGATAGGGAAGCACTTGATGTGTATCAGAATATCTCTGGTGCGAACCGTCTGTATATCCTTTTTACTAATCCTGATGATGCAGATCTTACGGTTGAGGCTATAGATCATTTTGCTGAGACGGTACATGCTCACGATTCTTTAGGATGGTGTGCAGAATTGACGACTCAGTTTGATATGGGACAGATACAGGATATAACAGATTTTGTATACGATAATATCCCATATTTCCTGACTCCAGCTGACTATGCTCGTATGGATAGCCTCCTTGCTCAACCAGGTTATCTTGTTGAACAGCTTAATAGAGATAAGGAATTGCTCCTGCTGCCATCTAGCAGTATTATGACCACGAGCGTGACTCGTGATCCATTAGGCCTCTTCGCTCCAGTCCTCTCAAGTTTGCAGAAATCCAATTATCAGATGAGTTTCGAGATGTATGACGGATACATCTTTACTCCTGATATGAGTCGTGCAGTAGCCATTATGAGTTCTCCATTCGGAAACAGTGAGACTGAACAGAACTCAAAGATGCTTGCTTTGCTCAATAATGCTATCCAGGAGATGGAGGAACAGTATGCTGGTGTCAAGGCTCATGTGGTAGGAGGACCTGAAATTGCAGTCGGTAATGCATCACGTATCAAGACGGATAGCATCATTGCTGTTTCATTGTCTTCGATATTGATCATCCTGTTGCTTTTTTATTCTTTTGGCTCATTCCGAAATATCCTGCTTATCCTGCTGTCTATTGGATGGGGATGGTTCTTCGCTTTGGGTGGTATGGCATTGTTCAGCAGTCATGTGTCGATCATTGTCATCGGATTGTCGAGTGTTATTCTGGGTATTGCTGTCAACTATCCATTGCATCTTATTGCTCATACTGCACACGAGCCTCGTGTCCGTTATGCCATTAAAGATATCATGGCTCCGCTTGTCGTGGGTAATATCACCACAGTAGGAGCTTTTCTTGCACTTGTTCCGCTGCAATCCACCGCATTGCGCGACTTAGGTCTTTTCGCCTCTCTGCTGCTTGTCGGTACTATTCTTTTCGTCTTGCTGTATCTGCCTCATTTTATTAAAGTAAAGAATGAGAAAACTCAGGAGCCTGAACGAAAGAGTAAAATTCTTGAGAGCATGGCGCGCTTCTCTCCAGAGCGCTATAAACCTATAGTAATAGGAGTCATTCTTTTGACTCTTATATTCTCGTTCTTCAGTCTCGGTACAGAATTCGATTCGAATATCGCCAACATGAATTACATGACTGACGATCAGCGAGAAGATTTGCAATATTTCCAGAACTTACTTTCTGGTGACTCTTTGCGTACTACCCAAAGCGTTTATGTCCTTTCTTCTGGTGAGACATTTGACGAAGCGCTTGCAAAGCATTCTGCACAGGTGCCAGAAATTGAGACTTTGTCACGACAAGGTCTTGTACAGGGATATAGTGATGTGTCTCAATTCCTTGTTTCAAAAGAAGAACAGAAGGAACGATTTGCACTATGGAATGATTTCGTTAATCGTAATCGAGAAGTTCTTACTACGGGCTTGTCAACAGGTGCAATAGCATGTGGATTCACTCCAGGAGCATTCTCTTATTTCTCTTTATCTGTCACTTCTGAAGAAGAGCTGATACCGCAGGACCTTGACTATTTTGCTCCGCTGACACAATTCATTTTTAGCCAGAATATCACCAAGCTAAATGATTCTCAGCGTTCGTATGTTATCAATGTCTTGAATGTAGAGCAGAAAGATCTGGAGGTAGTGAAGTCTCATTTCGCAAATTGTTTCGATGTTGTGAGTATGAACAGTGCACTTTCAAACAATCTCTCTGATAATTTCAATTATATCGGATGGGCTTGTTCATTGATTGTATTCTTCTTCCTTTGGTTCTCTTTCGGCCGTATCGAACTGGCTATTATTTCATTCCTTCCAATGGCAATCAGCTGGATTTGGATTCTGGGTATCATGACAGTTCTTGGAATCAAGTTCAATATTGTCAATGTTATCCTTGCCACCTTTATTTTTGGACAAGGTGATGACTATACTATTTTCATGACAGAAGGTTGTCAGCACGAATACACGTATCGTCGTCCGATTCTTGAATCATATAAGGGAAGTATTCTCCAGTCGGCGCTTATCATGTTTATAGGTATCGGAACACTCATTGTTGCTAAGCATCCAGCCATGCATTCTTTAGCAGAGGTAACTATCATTGGTATGTTCTCTGTCGTGTTGATGGCATATATGATTCCACCATTGCTCTTCTGTTGGTTAACCACAAAAGATGGTAAGGCCCGCAAGTATCCATTGACAATAACCTCACTTTTCCGTGGTTGTCCGAAAGATCCGATAGCAATGGTTCGCAGTAGATATATCTATAAAGGACAGGAAATATCTCGCATTGTGAATCGTAATTTACGTGATGAGGCTTCATCACTCATGAATTTAGATCTCTCCGGTCAGAGTTCATATACTATCAGCGATCCAGGTTTTGGAGAACAAGCCTTACTCTTAGCCGTTTCTCATCCAGATGTGCATATTGTTGCTCAGATGTCCGATGCAGAGAGTAGGAGAGTAGCAGAAATTTCTGCCAAAGATTTTGTAGATAATATAGAATTTATAGCATAACCCTATGAAAGAACATATCCTTTCACTTCTTACTGAGGCTCTTCCAGCCGTAGATTTTCAGTCAGACTTCCTTTTCAGCGAACTTGATTCTTTAGGTGTCGCTATTATTTTGATCCTTCTTTCAAAGGAGTATGACATCACTCTCGATTCTACTGATGCTACCCCAAAGAATCTGAAGTCTGTGGATGCGATTGTGAAGATGGTTGAAGCTAAATTAGCAGAAAAGAAGTAAATATGACACTGGAAGAAAGCATACAATACCACGCTCAGAACGTCCCAGAGAAGATCGCTGCTATCTGTGGCGATGATCAGATTTCCTATTCTGATCTCTGGAAGCGTATAGTCGAGAGATCGACCGAACTGGAGGCAGAGGGTCTCAAACCTCATCGTCCATACGTTTATCGTGCAACGCAGGATATCAGTTTCTTGGTTACATATTGTGCTATTCATCATCTGAAAGCCATTGCAGTACCTCTTGAACATCAGGCAACGGAAGAGAATTTCAATGCAGTTAAGGAAGAAGTTGATCGATGTTCTTTTGCCGATGATATCGTAGACACTCTGTATACGACTGGTACTACAGGCAAGTCAAAAGGTGTGATGTTGTCTGAGACGGCACTTGTCTCGTGTGCAGATAACTTTATTGCAGATTTGGGTTTTACTCCTGAGCTCTTTTTTATCATCAGTGGCCCATTGAACCATATTGCATCGCTTTTCAAGATACATCCGATTCTGACAGTAGGAGGTACGGTATGTATTCTTGATGGATTGAAGGATCTCAATGCTTTCTTCGATGTCTTCCGTCATCCATATCAGAAGGTTGCTACTTTCCTTGTTCCTGCCAGCATCCGATTGCTGATGCAGTTCTCTTATGATAAGCTCTGTGCATTGAAAGACCGGATTGACTTTATTGAGACGGGTGCTGCTCCTATTTCACATGCTGATATGGAACAGCTTAGTAAGGCATTGCCTCATTCTCGTCTTTATAATTCATATGGAGGTACAGAGATAGGATGTGTGTGCACTTATAACTTCAATGATGGAAAATATATGGAGGGCTGTATCGGCCGTCCGATGAAGAATTCTTCAGTTGAAGTAACACCAGAAGGAAATGTCATTGTGTCTGGCCTTACCATCATGAGCGGCTATGTTGCTGATGAAGTAAGTACACGTCAGGTGATCCAGAATGGAAAGATTTATGGATCGGATCTTGGATATGTCGATGAGGACGGACTCATCCATCTCACAGGTCGTGCTGGAGATGTTATCAATGTCGGAGGCTTTAAGGTGAATCCGATTGACGTCGAAAATGTGGCTTCTTCCCATCCGTCAGTCAAGGATTGTATCTGTATTGCAGCTAAGCATCCTGCCATTGGAACTGTCCTTAAGCTACTTGTCGTACTTCGTGAAGGAGA
>JAZUIL010000070.1:0-30910 GCA_045642245.1 Bacteroidales bacterium | reverse complement strand
TCGGCACAAACGTCGAATAAAGTATGGTCCTTATGGTCCCAATACTTTATTAGTGAGGAGTGAGGAGTGAGGAGTGAGGAGTTATCTTCATTCTGAAAACTAGCTTTATCATTACAAGAATCAGGAACGACAGAATACTCCTCACTCCTCACTCCTAACTCCTCACTGACACTTCCCTCCTCACTACAACTACCATGTAGTTGCCTCAGTACCCAACTGCGGCTGATGATGGCATGAGCCTTGAGAAGTTCGAGGCTATTAGTGGCAGACATCTCACTGGAGATAACACTCTCAAGATACTGCTCGACAGGAATGAGGTTGATGGCATGTAACTGACCTTCGCGTGCAATGATATGAAGCGAGCCTCGGAAGATCTGGTCTTCCTGCTGCTGCCAATGGAACTCTTTGCCGATAGTTACCTGCTCGAGGGTGAACGGCTCAGTATGGCACCAATACTCGGTCATCTCCTGCATCTCTGCGCGATTACTGCTATAATCCATCACATCGCGCATCCGATCTTCTGCGAGGTAGTTCATACTATGGACACGCTCCTCTGCCGAGAAACGGATCTGCTGGCCTTCCATGATACCGACATGCAGCATCGGTTCGTGCATCCAACACTGACCAAGAAGATCGGAGAGCAATGCCGGGGTCATCTTCTGATAGTCTTCTTCTCGGCTCAAAGGAATGAGGCCGCAGAATTCCAGCGAAGCAGGACTGATCAGGACATTCTCCTCTCCGGCAGCAGAATACTGCCAAGGACGATGTGCACTTCGGTCAATGACCAGCCAATAGGCCTCAGAGCCTTCGGTCCAGGTCAGGATGTTCTGATGATCGGTATCAATGACCGTAGGGAACTGGCTGGTAACCCCTAACTGACGCTTCTGGTCTTCACTCCACTGCAACATTGGGACCTCTCGCTTTGGCACCATCTGGAAGTGCATATGATCAGGAGCACTGGCACCACTGCAGGCGCCATTGAAGAAGATCAGATAATCAGGGAAGAGATCGGCAAAGAATGCCATATCCCATACTCGGCCTACCAATGTCTGGCGGGTATGCTCTTTGGCGATAATGGTGAAATGATGGTCAACAATCGGATAAGGATTGACAGCCACAATATACTTATGATGCAACGGTAGCGTCTCAAACTCCTGTCGCAACTGCTCTTGAGGCAAAGCATGCTCGCAGAGGAAACAAGGACGTTCTTCTCCTACGGTGCCATCTGACGCAATCTTCGCTTTAGCACTCTTGGCCCGAGCCGGATTGTAGGTAAGGATGTAGTCGCAGCCATCGACCGCCACGACACGACGGCGTGCCTCAGCGAGCGCCTCATAACGCTCTCTACAGGCTGGCCAAAGGGGCATCTGCTTACTAAAAAGACTATCTAACATATCAGTTTGCTTGATTAATACGTGCCAACAACTCGATCGTACGTATCCTGTCTTTATAAAGGTTATTGCGATTGATCTTGTCACGGCTCAATGCGGCATCGCTGTTACCACTCCATCTGCGACAATCGTAAAGTGATTCATAAATTCTACCGATACGATACTCACGGCAGATACGTAGCATAGCGGCATAATCCTCACCATAGCTGGTATTAGGGAGCGGATGCTGGCGAAGCAGATCACGGCAGAAGCCACGAGGAGCCCCCAGACCATTGATGCGAAGCGCGTTGTTCATGCCATTGTCCGGAGTCCACTCACGATGGTCTATGATTCCTGGAGGAAGTTCCTGCAGATTAAAATCAGTAAGTCGGTAGCTGCCAACTACGGCCATGCAGTTCTGCTGACAGAATGCATCGACCATAAGTTGCAGGGTATCTTCACGGCTATACATATCGTCACTATCGAGCTGAATAACATACTGGCCACACTGATCAGAGGCCACAGCCTTATTCCAGCAACCACCGATGCAAAGAGAGGTCTCTTCGGGAATGATGTGGACGACACGTGTATCCTGCTGTGCTAAAGATGCAATCATCTCGGTTGTGCCATCGGTCGAATGATTATCAACAACAATCACATTAAAGCCGAAATCTGCCTTTTGCGACAAAGCAGAACGGATGGCATCGGCAATCGTCTTGACACGATTGAAAACCGGAATGACAACAGAGGCTTTTATTATCGCAGGTGTTTCGCTTTCACTTGTAGTGGACAATGGTGCCGACTTAAGTTGATTGACCTCGACAAGCGCACCTAAGGTCTTCAGATGAGCTGTGCAGATCTGTTCATATTCAAGCTGAACGCCACGATTACGTGGATTGACATAGTCGAACTGACTTCCAGCCTGCAGGACCTCAGGCCTGTATGAATAAAGATACTCATTGAGATGGAATGGTAAAGCCTGACGAGACAAGGCCAGACGTAATGCATACCACGCACCATACTGCAAGCTATGATCGACTTCACACAGAGCGCTGGCCTTAATCATCACCAAAGCTCCGAAGTCAAAGTCGTCGCGTAATGAACCTTTTTGATAATCAATCGTCTCACAGAGCTCGGCTTTCTGACCGTCATTATACTGGAGGAAATCGGCATACAGCATGGTACTGCCCGAATCGTCAAGGACATTCTGCATGCGGAGCAATTCCTGTTCAGTCAGCTCAATCTCTCCAGGCAATAACTGCAGAAGCAGATATGTAGCAGAAGCCGACAGCGTACTGCTTACAAGCTCGTTGACTTGCTCTGCACTACACACTGCCGGCAATTTCTTGTATAAAGTGTCTTTGTATCTCATTTATATTCTATAATGCGACGAGCGCCACGGTAACGCTCTGCATAGTAATCCATGGTCGAAGAGTCAATCTGTATACCCGTACTGGCGGCATGAATAAAATGGAACTCTCCTGTATCTTCATTCACATCGACCACCAGGCCTACATGACCGACTTCAGCGCTTCGCTTGTTTGATCCCGTCCAGAACACCAGATCAGCAGGCTGCAGATAACGGGTATCATGAATCTCGCGTCCCTGAAGGAACTGATCGCGTGACGATCGCCCTAATGTAATATCATAGAACTGGTAGATATAAGATGTAAATCCCGAACAATCGAAACGATCAGGACCCATACGACCTGACGCGTATTTGCATCCGATATAATCTTTTGCAGTCATGATAATGTCATTGCAGACCTGTGGCACGATAGTCTCCACATAGTTCTTGGGATTGAGCCTACGCTTCAGCTCTTCTGGCACATCCTCTCCCAATGAAATCAGCGAGTCGGCTATGGCATGGAGACGTACCAGCTCGGCATCGTTATGCCAGTTATATGACTGCCATCCACTTTGGTCTTCGACCTGCTGTCTGTAGGTATAATCGTAGTCAGATGAACGGGACTGAGTATTACGCTTTGAAAATGACCTGAAGAGCGAACATCCGGTCAGGATGCCCACTGATAAAATCATTATTATAGTGCAGATATACTTAGTCATAGGGTGCAAAGGTACGAAAAAGATTTGAAGTATGTGCATTTTCCCATTTTTTTTATTATTTTTTGAGTTATCAACACTCTTTTTGACCTTTTTTCGCAATATAAAGATGCAAAAATTTGCTTTTTTTCGTGGGAAACTCTATATTTGCACCACTAAAATTAACAATGATTCATTATGAAAAAGTTTTTATTCACTTTAGCATTCAGCTTTCTAGCCTTCGTATCGTTTGCACAGATCAAATCCATCGATATCAAGGCAGATTATCGTGCAGGAGTTTTTGGACCAAATGGTGATGCAGGTGCTGGTGCAGGTGTCACAATAGAGCTTTCTGAGAAGTTTGATCTCTCACCACGCTTCAACTGGTATTTCGTAGACAAAGGCACTCGTTTTACAGCAGAGGCTGACCTGCATTATAATCTAACAGAAATCAGCGATGACTTCTATCTCTATCCTCTCATCGGTGCAGGCGTCTATCACTACAACTGGACGAGTGACGAGAGCCACAACCGCAATAAGGTATTATTCAACGCAGGTTGCGGCATCGGCTATCCTTTGAACGAATATTTCACCGCTTTCGGTGAGGCAAAATATCAGATTGTAGCAGGCGAAAAGAGCGATACCTATTTCTCTATCGGCGTCAGCTACTGTTTCTAAATCACACATAATACACAGATGAAAAAAACTTTACTCTTATCCTTTCTTGCCTGCTCGTGCATGTCGTTGCAGGCGCAGATTACCGAGACAGCAGCCGATGCTGTCAAGAACATGGGCTTAGGTTGGAACCTGGGTAATACACTCGATGCGAACTCTGGAAATGTGAAAGATGTCAACTCCAATAATTATTGGGGACAGCATGGTATTGACTCAGAGAATTTCTGGGGTCAGCCGACAACAAAACCAGAACTCATGGCGATGATGAAGAACGCCGGATTCGGTGCTATTCGTATTCCTGTGACTTGGTATAACCACATGGACAAAAACGGGAAAGTAGATACTGCCTGGATGAAACGTGTCCATGAGATAGTAGATTATGTCATTGATAATGGACTCTACTGTATCATTAACGTACACCATGACAATGGAGAAGATAGCGACACTCATACGATGTGGATGCATGCCGATGAAGCCAATTATGCAGAGAATAAGGACCGTTACGAGTATTTATGGACACAGATTGCCGAGGAGTTTAAGGATTATGACAACCAACTTCTTTTCGCTGGCTACAACGAGATGCTCGACAACCTCAGTTCTTGGTGTTTCGCGTCGTTCGCGGCAAAGAAATATGATGAATCAATTGCTACATCTGCCTATAATGCCATCAATAGCTATGCTCAGAGTTTTGTAGATGCCGTTCGTGCTACAGGTGGGAACAATGCCACCCGTAATCTCATCGTGCAAACCTACGCTTCGGCAAATGGCTATGGCAACTGGAATAATCATCTCACAGATCCTTTGACCCAAATGAATCTTCCTAAAGACGAAGCGAAGGATCATCTGATCTTCGAGGTTCATGCATATCCAAGTATCAAGGATCGTTCTTTCACAGACATTAAGAATGAAGTGAATGGCATGATTAAACTACTGAATGACAATCTCGTTTCTAAGGGAGCTCCTGTAATCTTCGGGGAATGGGGAACGAATAATGTCGATGCAGGATCAGGCAAAACAGACTATGACCTCCGACGTGATCTCATGTTCCAGTTCTGTGAATATTTTGTTCAGCAAACCAAGGAGAACGGTATAGGAACTTTCTATTGGATGGGTATGTCAGATGGACTCAGCCGTGACATTCCAGTTTTCAGCCAGCCAGATCTGGCAGAGTGTATCGCCAAGGCTTATCATGGAGAGAGCTTCGCAGGAGAGTATCCAACCATGGGTGTTATTGCAAGCCATGTATGCTTTGAAGGAGAGAAGACTATCGATTGGGGTAATGGTATCACAATTGCAGCAGATCTTTTCAAAGCAATTGAAGACGACGTTAAAGTCGAAATCACATTTAAATTTAAAAAAGGTGACGATGACATCCAGCTTTTCGATACAGGATGGAAAGTCAAACCTTCTTTCTACATTGGCGACAAGCAGTATAAAGGTGACTACAATCCTCGTAATGATCTGGATGCTGATGCAACTGACCCACACCTGATCACTCTTACATTCGACAATACAACCAATGAAGAACTGAAAAAATCAGGACTAATTATCCACGGTAAAGATATCACGCTTTATAAAGTTGTTCTTTCGACCGTCAATACCTCAAGCATTGATATTATCGAAGCCATTGGCAATAACACTGGCGCCATCTACGACCTCTCAGGACGTCGTGTCAACAAACTTGGTAAAGGAATCTTCATCCAAGGAAAACAAAAGCTGTATATCAAATAAATAGGACAAAATAAAAACGGACTCATTTCGAGTCCGTTTTTTATTATAGTACTAAGCGCTGTGTAATCTCACCGGGCAGCTCTTCGACGTAGTGTGTCACCATAATCAGTGTTTTATCTGGACGCTGGCAGAACGTAGCGATGACATCTCGAACCAGATTACGGCGATAAGTATCGAGGCCATGAAGTGGTTCATCAAGGATAAGCAAGGCCGGATCCTTTACGAAGGCGCGAGCCAGGAGACAAAGTCGTTGTTCGCCACTTGAAAGCGTGAGGAACATGCGGTCACGGAGATGATCGATACCAAAGATTCGCATCCAAAAGAGACAGGTATCCATCTGTTCTGGGCGAGGTCGTTTGTAAAGTCCGACAGAATCGTGAAGGCCTGAGGCTACGATATCAATGGCTGGACGATTCTCCTTATAAGCGCGATGGAACTCTGGAGACACAAAGCCGATGTACTTCTTAATCTCCCAGATGCTCTCGCCTGTGCCACGACGACGGCCGAAGAGTGAAATATCGCATGCATAAGCTGCAGGATGATCTGCACAGATCAAGCTAAGTAGCGTACTCTTTCCTGCACCATTACGACCTTGCAAAGCCCATTTCTCACCACGACGAACCGTCCAGTTCAGACCATTATAAAGTACACGGTCAGTATCTGGAAGCGGAAGGCTCAGGTTCCTGATCGTAATGACTTCATCGGTCACCGAACCATCGACAGTAAGATTAGCCATCTCATGAACAGGAAGATCTAAGATTGCTTGACGAAGTGCAGGCGAAAGCTTACAGTTATAGTCCGGTTGTGTAGCGAGATACTCTTCGCGGGTCTGCTTCTCTCCTACTTGCATATGATCAACCTGCACGACATGTGTCATATACGATGGCACAGAATCGAGCATAGAGAGTACCATGATAATCTGTACCTCCTTGCTATCGACCAGATGCTGGAAAAACTCACTGAGCTGATCTCGCATCGGTGCATCCAAGCCAATGAAAGGATTGTCGACAATGAGGACGCGAGGTTTCTTGATGAGATACTTGAAAAGCTGGTAGCGACGCATCTCTCCACTACTCAGCAACACCATACGCTTCTGCAAAAGATGACGCATCATGAAGGTATCGAGGAGAGGGTTCTGCAGGAACTCACTATCGTCTTCGCTACCGGCAGCACGTGCTTCTTCGTCAGTAAGGCCATGTCCCGCCATACGAGCTTCATCGGCCGAAAGACCAGTGGCAGTGACATTACCTGTAGCCATGGCACGTTTAAGTACGGTCATGACAAGTGGTGATTCATCACGGTCCTGGCTATTGAAACGCTGCTGGAAATAGTATGGCTTCTCTACTGAGCCAAGTGCATCTTCGAACGTCAGCTGCACGATATTGCCATAAGCAGAAGGTTTGGTACCTGGACCGAAATCATAGGCAAGAGTACCCTGCATGAGGATATTCTTGCCTGTGATCATATCAATGAGACATGACTTACCACCACCATTAGGGCCCATAATGGCAATATGTTCACCTTCACCGAGGCAGAAGTCAACAGGTTTCTGCATGCGGGTTTGCGGCATACGGCCTAGGGCGTTGGTTAATTGGATAGTATACATATATTATACTTGAGCGTCAATAGGTTCGCTCAGATCGATCTCGTTGCGCTCAGCATCGAGAACGCGATATTGCAGAAGTTCCATCGATTGGTCTGGAACAAGTCGCCAGCCAAATCCGAAGAGACGCTTCCACTTCCAGACACGACTGGTGAAGAACCAGCCTTGACGGAGTGCTGCTGCAATAAATGGATGTACATAGAGGGTAAATCGCTTCACATGCTTTTCTTTGACTAACCTGGTAAGCTTTTCTTCCAGTCGGTCAGGGAAAAGGATGCTAGGCTTGACCACATGCTTGCCACCACATACAGGACAAGCTTCTGCCGTCTGCATCTCCGTCACAGGACGTACTCGCTGACGTGTGATCTGCATCAGACAGAATTTAGACAGTGGCAGGATATTATGCTTAGCACGATCGTTGGCCATCAGCTCTCTCATATGCTGGTAGAGCTGCTCACGATGTTCTGCATTCTTCAGATCGATAAAGTCGATGACAATGATACCTCCCATATCACGGAGTCTCATCTGTCTTGCGATCTCTTCTGCAGCGGCCATATCTACCAACAGAGCATTCTCCTCCTGATCTTCTGCCATCTTACTACGATGACCGGAGTTAACGTCAATGACATGCAAAGCCTCTGTATGCTCGATGATGATATATGCCCCGGACTTACATGAGACCGTCTTACCCATTGAAGACTTGATCTGGCGAGTAACCGCGAACTTATCCAGGATCGGGATTTCCTCCTCGTACAGTTGTACAACGTCCGCCTTTTCAGGGGCTATCAGACCTACGTATTCTTTTATCTGATTAAACGTCGCTGGGTCATTAACCCAGATGTTCTCGAACGAGGGGTTGAAAATGTCACGAAGTAATGCCGTGGCACGGTTGGTCTCTTCATAGCAAAGAGATGGCAACTTGCCTTTCATGAGAGTACCAATGCAGGATTCCCAGCGCTTGATCAAAGAATTGAGCTCCTTGCTCAGTTCTTCCTCTCCAACACCATTTGCCGATGTACGAATGATAACACCATAGTTCTGTGGCAGAATGGCTCTAATAATGTTCTTCAGACGATTCTTCTCTTCTGAAGATTTTATTTTCGTGGACACTGACACCTTGTCCTGGAACGGTATCAACACCATAAAGCGTCCTGGAAGGGACAATTCAGACGTCAGTCGTGGTCCTTTGGTGCTGATCGGTTCCTTTGCTACTTGCACCAGAATCTCCTGTCCTACGGAAAGGACATCATTGACCGTCTCTTCCTTGCTCAACTCTGGTTCGATCTTGAAGCGGTCGATAGGAATGAGATGCTTGTGATCTGAGATCTGCTGCTTCACATACTTGGCCAGCGTACGGAACTGCGGACCAAGATCCTGATAGTGTATAAAACCCTCCTTTTCGTATCCTACATCCACAAATGCTGCATTCAGACCCGGCATCAGCTTCTTGACACGGGCCAGATAGATGTTTCCTACACTGAAACTGGCGCTTTGAGACTCTCGCTGGTATTCTGCCAGCTTACCGTCCTCAAGCAATCCGATGGTTATCATCGAAGGATTGACATCTATCACTACTTCATTAGTCATTGTTGATGAATTATGAAATTGGAGTGAATAAATAAAATAAGGCGCCCTACTCGGGGGCGCCCAAATGCCACTGATGGCGCACTTAATTAGTGCTTGTGACGATTCTTGCGAAGACGCTTCTTACGCTTATGCGTAGCCATCTTATGACGCTTGTGCTTCTTACCGTTTGGCATACCTTAATATATTAATAGTTTAACAAAATTGTTCTATTGGATTAATCCTCTTCCTCGGTAACAACCTCACCGCTAACCTCTGCCATGAATGACTTAGCTGGCTTAAATGCTGGGATGTTGTGTGCAGGAATAATAATTGCCTTGTCCTTGCTGATGTTACGTGCAGTCTTGGTAGCACGCTCCTTAATGATGAAGCTACCGAAGCCACGAAGATAAACAGGCTCACCCTCAATGAGAGACTCCTTGATGGTACCCATGACCTGCTCTACTACGGTCAAAACTTCTTCCTTATCAAGACCAGTCTTCTTAGCGATCTTGGTTACGATTTCTGCTTTTGTCATTTTTATGATTATTTGATGTGAATTTTATTATTTTGGCACGCAAAGATAGTGCTAATTTTTGAATTTACAAATAGGAATCATCTTTTTTTTGAAAAAAAGTGTATCTTTGCAGCAGAAATTAGCACATTTGCAAACCAAAATACAAGAAAATGAACGATATAAGTGTCAAAATAGGTCTCTGGTATGATGATAATAAACGAGATCTCCCATGGCGACACACCAATGATCCGTACCTCATCTGGCTTTCAGAAATCATTCTCCAACAGACCAGAGTAGTCCAAGGACTGGATTATTATCAGCGTTTTGCGAAACGCTTTCCCACAGTCAAAGACCTGGCTGATGCACAACAAGATGAAGTGCTGAAGCTTTGGCAAGGACTGGGGTACTATAGCCGTGCAAGAAATCTTCATACTGCTGCTCAGCAGGTGTGTTACAATGAGGGGTCTAAGGTTAACAATGAGAAGGATTCTCCTGCCTTCCCTTCCCATTATGCAGCACTAATCAAACTGAAAGGTGTAGGTCCCTATACAGCCGCTGCTATTGCCAGTTTTTCTTCTGACGAGAAAGTCGCTGTCGTAGATGGAAATGTGTACCGAGTACTATCAAGATTATTTGACATCGACACACCTATCGATTCGACAAAAGGACAGAAAGATTTCCAGAATCTGGCTACTCAATTATTGCCAGAAACTGGTGCAGGACATCATAACCAGGCGATCATGGAACTCGGGGCTCTTTGCTGCACACCGACTTCGCCACAATGCCACAATTGTCCTGTTGCAGATCACTGCATGGCTTTAACGAACAATACGATATCGCAACGCCCTGTAAAGGCAGGAAAGGTAAAAGTCAAGGAACGCCACTTTACCTACTATATATATTTATATGAGGATAGTCTTTGGGTACACCAGCGTGGGGAAGGTGATATCTGGCAAGGTCTTTGGGAATACGTTGTTAGTGAGGAGTTAGAAGTGAGGAGTGAGGAGTATTCTTCTCACTCTAAAAACGCATCAGAGAAAAGAAGTTCCTCACTCCTAACTCCTCACTCCTCCCTAAAAAATACGTTCTCGATCAAACATCAGCTAACTCACCAGACATTGTACGCAGATTTCATCGTTAAAAGAATCTTTGACAAAAAAGAAGCCGCAGCTCTCGACCGAGAACTACAGCTTATGGGATACAAACGTATAACATGGATGGAGTGGCAACAGCTTGCCATCCCCCGACTGATCGATGAAGCTAACAAACGGATAGCTGAAGCCTGGTTCTAAAGCGATTGCCTTCCTGCTGTGCAGAGAATGAATATCGATCAGGATAAAGAAGACTCAAACGTCGTTTTAAGACAGTAAGACCAACACCTTTATGAGATTGTGACGTCGTATAGTTTTGCTGCTTTACCGGCACCTGTTCCTGAGATTGATAATGCATATTATTGTCTGTCTCAAACAATAATTGATCTTCATTCAAGACAAGCTTTATACAAATGGCATGACTTTCATCTAACTGACCGACATGCTTGAAACAATTTTCGATCAATGGCATAAGAAGCAATGGTGCGATCTGTGTAGACAGAGATGCATTAATCTCTGTTTCAAAAATCAAGCTATCTTCCTTTGACGTACGAAGTCGCTGCAAATCTATCAACTGTTGCATAGCCTTTAATTCTTCCTCTATAGTGACATGTTCCTGCCTAGAACTATATGTCATATATCGCATCAGACTAGAAAGACTAGTAACGGCTGCAGAGGCGCGCTCCTGATCTAACCAGATGAGCGCGTCTATATTATTTAAAGTATTATATAGGAAATGTGGATTGAGCTGAGCCTTCAACAACTGATTCTCGGTCTGTGCATTACGCAGACGGATCTCCTGCAGATTAACGCTTCGGACAATGCTCATCAATGCACTTACCGTAAGGAAGATACAACTGACATAGAACAAGATATCAAGCCAATATAGCAGATCCTGGATATAATCTGCCAAGAGATCGTGCATCCAATAATAGACGACACCTAAGATCAAGCCTGACATCACGACCGACCAGCATCGGAGGTAAAGAAATAAAAGGTTGCGGACGCCATACTGTCGCATCAAACTATCTTCATCAATACTGCGGTACTGCACCCAGACATTGACCACTCCTACTACGGTAAGCAATACTGTCACCATCAACATTGGCATCAGCAATAACAACCATAGCGTATCGGTATAATGAACTACACGCTGCACCAGCATCGTAGTCACGACACCTCCAATGCTAAGATAGAGAAGCGGAAGAATGAAGTAGCGGAGTTTTTGCACGACAATATATAATTAAGGACAGTATACAGATCTCAGCCAAAACGGCTTCATACCATGTCGGATAGAAATAAAGATGTCCTCCGAGCAGGAGTGTCTCAAGCTTTCCGATGCTATCAGCCACCAATCCGATCCAAGCACGTATTCCCTCGACCAATATGACTAAACCTGACAAATACGGAATAAATAGTACCAGAAGAAGAAGGAAAACAAAGATCGGCATGAACGGCAGGACTAATAGGCCCTGCACCCATCCAAACAATGGTACCTGATGAAAATAAAAAGCAACTACAGGGATTGTCAGAACTTGTGCTGCAACCGACAAGACTATCGCCTTATAATACCAGGACTTTTCAGGATCATTAAGCCACGGCTGAAATAAAAGGATACCACCAACGGAAAGAAAACTCAATTGGAACCCTACATTGGTTATCATCCATGGATCCCACGCCAGTAGTAGCATAGCGGCAAATAGCACACATCGTGCAGATGATGCCGGACGATGAAACATCCACCCTATCAGACACATACTCAACATCAACGTGGCTCTAAGTGCGCTTGGAGGTGCTCCTATGACATAAACATAGATACAAGTGAGGAAAATGACTGAGACGCGAAGTACTGAGCCCAGAATATAAGTAACCGTCGGACTACCAACCTTACAATGTAACTGCGGTAAAGTCGTTAGGATAAGTATAAACCATTCGACAGGTTTGAATAATAACCATATCAGCGACATGATGATCCCGACATGCAAACCGGAAACAGCTAACAGATGACTCATTCCCGCAGTACGGAAAGACTGCAACATCCCTGAATCAATCTGAGATTTATCTCCCAAGAGAATACCTTGCGCCAAGGCAATGGTTTCTTGAGACAGGTCCAAGCTATCGAACGATAGGCTCAGTATCATACAAAAAGAATTACTGAGTGATCCAACCTCCGAAATGGCCAGAGGCATCATAGAATGTCTCTGCTTCCTTTATCATCGTAGCGACACCGTCATGAATCTCTATGGTAGTGAGACAGCAGTTGGTATAACGTGTACGCCAGAAATCTTTGATCTCTTTCAATCCGAAAGCACAGACCAATCCTCGGATCAAAGCGCCATGAGCGACAATCAAGATATTCTCAATTCCCTGTTGCTCCAACGGCAAGATTTCATCCTCGATGAAAGAACGACCTCGACCTACCAGATCTGCAAAAGACTCACCTCCTTCCTGCGGCACATATGTCTCAGGGCTATGAAGGAGTTTGTACATAGGATGCTCAGGGTTCTGTCCTGCCTCATCGATATTCTGCCCTTCACATACGCCGAAACTGAATTCCTTGATTCTGTCATCATAACGTATCTGTGCAGCCTCCGGTCTTCCTTCGAGGACAATACGTGCAGTTTCTGCCGCACGACACAAAGGACTACAATACACGCGATCATAAGATATTATAGGCCACTTATCTCTGGTTTCAACGGCAAGTTCACGACCATAATCATTAAGTGGAATATCTATCTGACCCTGGAAACGATGACCTTTGTTCCAATCAGTCTCGCCATGGCGAAGCATGTAGATTCTCATACGTTAAAGCGCTGTTTAATGACATTAGCAGCCTTTTCAAGCTGGACTCCGCGACTTCCTTTGACCAGAATAGTTCCACCCAAATTGCGAATTACGACTTCATCGTCGATCAATGACTGAACATCTTCGTAGCAACGGACATCTATACTATTCTGTGCTGCATAGAGAAGTCCCTTTGACTGAAACGCCTTGCAGAACTCCTCTCCTACTAACACGATCTTATCTAGCTTGATACCAGAAGTAAAGAGATAATTCAGGATTACTTCATGTTCCTTCTGAGACTCAGCACCGAGCTCTCGCATATCACCAAGAATGACACTCTTGTGAGGTGCATCATTGAGTTTGAAGCTTTCAAGAGCGGCATTCATCGAGGTTGCATTTGCATTATAGGCATCCATAATGAGCTGGTTGCCAAAACCAAGGTCCACTAGCTGGCTTCGCATATTCTGTGGCTGATAGCCTTCAATAGCTTCCTTAATCTGTTGTGGAGTAACTTCAAAGTAACGTCCTACGGTAGCAGCAGCCTGACAATTGATAGCATTGTAGCTGCCAATGAGATGGGTCTGGATAGAGATCGGATCTTCAGCTTCTGTATCAAAAAGGACGAGCTGAAGGAATGGACTACATGATTCTACCTGTGCTGGAAGATATGGACGACAACTTACACCATATTCAACAACCTTATTTAGCAGATCTCTGTTGAAAGAATCGATGAATGCAATACCGCCATCTGCTGCCAGACTCTTATACAATTCAGTTTTTGCAGCAATAACGCCTTCAAGACTACCAAAGCCAAGAAGATGCGCCTTACCGACATTGGTTATCAAACCGAAATCCGGATGAACAATAGCACAAAGGTCTGCAATATCCATTGGATGATTTGCTCCCATTTCGATGATCGCAAGTTCATGCTGCTGTGTGACCTTAAGAAGTGTCAGTGGTGCACCGATCTGATTATTGAGATTACCTTCTGTTGCCAAGACATTATATTTCTGGCTTAATACGGCATTGAGCAACTCCTTGGTCGTAGTCTTTCCATTTGTACCCGTAACACCAATGACCTTGACAGGGCGCTCCCATACCTTAAACTGCTGTCTATGATATGCCGCCAACTGCTGTAAAGCTGTGAGTACATCAGGCACCAGGAAATATCCTCCCTGCAAACCTTCAGAACCAGTACGGACATCTGCAGGAATAACCGATGCATCATCGATTACAGCCAATGCTGCGCCTTTCTGAAGGACATCGGTCGCATACTGATTTCCATCAAAGTGTTCTCCTTTGAAGGCAAAAAAGATCTGACCAGCATCAACCTTACGGCTATCTGTCGTAATACTTGGATGCTCCAGGTATATCTTATATAATGATGGGATCATCGTATATAGTTGTATTTAGAGATCAAAAGTATTTTTTAATCTTCACCAGATAATGAGTCAATTCCTTGCGCTGGATACTCCAGATTCCTTCAGGACGCAATTCATCGAAATGCAAGAATCCGCTGACATGAAGGATACGTCCGTTGTCTGCAATAAGTCCGACATGCGTAATCTTATCACTACCTTCCTGTGACGAGAAGAAAGCGAGATCACCAGCAGAAGCGTTCTCATATGCTACTTCAGAACCGACTAAAGCCTGCTGAGATGCATCACGAGGCAAGCTGATTCCGATGAAACGGAAAAGTGTCTGCGTAAAGCCGGAACAATCGACACCGAAAGCTGCTGTACCACCCCAGAGATATGGAGTATTCAGCAACATCTGCGCCTGCTGGAGCAAATACTTAGACAAAGCCTTGCGAGACATACTATTTGCATGCATCGGATTGACATAGCTCATCGCAGGAACATCAAAACGGACGCCATGCATACGGAAGGTAATACCCGTGTCATCCATATCATAGATACGACTACCCCAAGAAAGATGCGCACTTCCGGATTGACCTTGATCAGTACGCTGAACAGGATTGAATGGCAAACGAAGCAACAAAGCATTAGAAGCCTCATTATTATAACGTTCGTATTCTCCATGTTCAATGAGCGTAGCTGTCTTCCAGTCGATCCAGCCTTCATAACCGTCACAATCACGTGTGATACGATACCAACGTGGCACTTCCTCAGTAATCTGGAAAGTATCACCAAAAAGCAACTGACTGATCATCTCAGAAGTCTCAGACGCTGTTGCGCGCATTGGGATATATGGTTGCAAACAAATTGCGTATTTCATATTCTTGTATTAATTAATTCAAAAGGGATGCCAGCGTATCTGTATTGACCATTGTCATCACAGGATTTCCATCTGGCGTCATCATATGTTCTGGCAAAGCCAAAAGGCTATCTACCAACTGTGTCATTTCCTCTTCATTGAGGTTGCGACCATAAGGTATGGCCTGCGCTTGCGAAAGACGTAAAGCCAGTCGCTTGTCCATCTCTTCTCCGATGCCATGAACTTCCTCTTTAGCCACATCAATCATTTGACGGATAAGCTCATGGATGTTGACCGAGTTTTCAAGAGAAGCAGGTTTTCCATTGACAGCAAAACTTCCACCTCCGAGGTTGTCTATCTCGAAACCGAGGTACTTCAGATCAGGAAGGATCACTTCAAGATGAGGGACATCAGCAGGCGACACCTCTACTATCTCTGGGAAGAGTTCCTGTTGAGAAAAACCTTGACGATGGCTAATCTGCTGATGATATCTATCGAACAAGACACAAAGATGTGCACGATGCTGATCGATCAGAGTCATTCCTTGTCGACTTCCAGTTACAATATACTTTCCTCCGACCTGCAGATAGGTTATCTTACGTTGTGAAGATAGTGTTCCTTCTGTTTCCGTCATCAAATCAAGAGCACTTGGAATGGTTTCAAAGCCTGGTTCTTGCACAGGAGTATCAAGTCTAGACACAAAATCATCCTGATGCGATGGACTTTGATCCATACGCGATGAGAGTTCTCCTGATGATGTCATCCTCTCTGAGGCGAAATCCTCATAAAGCGATTCCCAATGATCTGCACTTTTCATCCGGAAAGGATTGTAGTCACTACTGAACTGTGGTTTGGGTTCTGCAGCTTTTACCTCTCCTATATTTGTTTTACTGTATGCAGGAATTATCTCAGGAGCATCTGCTTGATCAAAATCGATGGCTGGAATAGCGTTATATTTGCCCAATGCCTCACGGATGGTTGCCATAAGAATGTGCCATCTTGCAGGTTCATTCTCAAATTTTATCTCCGTCTTTGTCGGATGGATATTAACATCAATCGTCTGCGGATCGACCTTCAGATAAATGAAATAATTAGGCTGATTACCTTCTGGAATCAAGTCCTGATAACACTCCATCACCGCCTTATGGAAGTATGGATGTTTCATGAATCGGTCGTTGACAAAGAAATACTGCAAAGCACCTTTCTTACGAGAACCTTCTGGAGCACAAACAAAACCTGAGATATGCAGCAAATCATTATCCACAGACAATGGCAATAACTGCTGGTCAAGACTCTTGCTGAAAAGTTGGATGATACGCTGCTTATGACTACCCCCTGTCAACTGGAATAGCTGTGTATCATTATGAACTACCGTAAATTCAACATTCGGATTAGCTAAAGCGACATGCTGAATCTCTGTCATAATATTAGACAGCTCTGTCTGATTGCTCTTCAAGAACTTTCTTCGAGCTGGTACGTTAAAAAAGAGATTACGTACCTGAAAGTTTGCTCCTGCAGGACATGCGCATGCTTCCTGTCGGAGCAGCTGGCTACCAGCGATCTCAATGCAGACACCTGTCTCATCCTGCTGCCGACGTGTACGAAGTTCAACTTCAGCAACAGCCGCTATAGAAGCCAGCGCCTCCCCACGGAATCCCATAGTATGCAGATCGAAAAGATCTGAAGCCTGCTGAATCTTACTTGTCGCATGCTTCTCAAAAGCCATACGAGCATCCGTAGCACTCATTCCTGATCCATTGTCAATCACCTGAATGAGTTCCCTTCCAGCTTCACGCAAGATGACCTGTACAGAGGTTGCATGAGCGTCAATAGCGTTCTCAAGGAGTTCCTTGATCACACTAGCAGGACGCTGCACTACTTCACCTGCAGCTATCTGGTTGGCTACACTATCGGGTAAAAGATGAATGATATCCATGAATGATGAACCTTTTTAGGTTACTGTTCAATATTTACTTAATCAAATAATAGAAAACAATAATCAGCAAGATAAGAGCAACACCCAACTTGACATAACGATTGTTACGGGATGTTCCTTCCTCTTCATCACGTTCCTTACGACGCTTAAGGTGCTTAGTACCTTCAATAAACGTACCACGAATCACCTCTTCTGCTTTCAACTCCTCGTCAGGCAATTCTCCCATCTCACGTTTTACTTTGCGGACACGAGCTTCCAGCCACTCCTTTCGTTCGTTGCTGAAATAAGGTTTACGCTCAAAGTGACGAGGTTTATTTGTAGTAAATATGGTTGCCATAGTCAGACTAATTATTGTTATGAGATCATCGATTAATATCCATTGAGTTCGTCATCGTCGAACAACTTCACTGGAATAACGACATCTTCTTGTTTCATTTCAATACCTCTCAGGACATCCATCGGGTTCTTTGGACGAAGATAAGACATCCACCTGAAGCCATCAAGATAAAGAATATCATCGGTCACGAGCTGAATTGGAGTCAATGAACCGACTACGTTCGGCCACAATAGGAGTTTTTCCATCTTCTGTTCCTTGAACCAAACCTTCAGGAAGTTTCCTACCATCTGGTTCAAACCGATCATCGACTTATCCTTCTCTTCCGGATAATAGATAATCTGCACATTACCGCTCATATCCATTTCTCGGATCTTTCCATCATCAAAGAAACAGATAAGATCGTTTCCGGAAATCTGATCATAATGTAACGTATCGATGCGGATCTTCTCGCGTTGGCGTTCGGTCAGCGTATCCATATCCACCGTCAACGATTCATCATGACTCTGAGTCAAGAATGCATTCGGATGAATCATCGCACGTCTGATACCGCCCTTGAGGACAATCGCCTTGATGGTATCTCCCGTAATCTGATACTGATTGTTCCACATTACCGGATTACCGACAAAGGTAGCTAGAGTATCCTTAACCGAATAGATCAAAGAATCACAGACACCCTGCAAATCGCTACGATAATACCTCACGCCATGATAAGCCTGCATAAAGCGAAGCGTATCATTATGAGCAGGTATGATAGTCTTTATACGACGCTCAGGTTCCTTCTTCTTTCCTTTCTTTCCAGGTTTCTCCTTCGTCTTTTTTGCAGATTGCTTTGATGCTGTTTTTTCTTCCGTGATTTCTTCAGCTGGGACGACAGGAGTCTGCTCTTTTATCTCAACATTAGAAGTAACGGCAATCGTATCAGTCAAAACACTACTTACGGAATCAGATGCAGATACTAATAAAGAATCTGTATTGACAGAAGGAATAGAGTCTGGAATGACAGCATTAATCGAATCAGGAATGAGTGCGGAAATCGAATCAGTCAAAACAGGATCGGAATCCATTGGGATTGCCGGTATAGAATCCGAAAGTGCAGAAGAGATACTTTCTGAAGGGATCTCAGCCTTAGCAACCGAGTCTTTTACTAATGCTGGAACCTCATCATCATAATAAATGGTATCTGCTTTAGCCAACTGATTAATGACTGAATAAGCTCTAAGAGTATCTGCATGCAAATAGAGCGTATCTCCATTACTATATTCCATGGCCAGGGCATGACCCGTAATGAAACCGCTCTGAGGAATGGAATCATTGTCGATATAGAAACCATAGTCACCCTTGACGCTCATGAAGTCGAGTGAATCGATAGCATGAATGTGTCCGCGTGCTTCACCCCAGTTCTTTTTGCTGTCATAATACATTGTATCTGCTATCGCATAACGACCAGGTGCAGTGATGTATGATCGACGGAAAAGTGTAGCCTCCTGAGTCTGGGTATTGAAGTATCCTCGGCGAGTATGAATTTCAGTGCTGTCCTTCAGGATTCGTGATGGACCTAATACAGTGGCCAGATTCTCAGGGAAGTTATAACGAAGCGTATCGCTATATAAATAGTGTGTAGGCTTCAGCTTCTTATCATCCGGATTGTATACATGTGGCGGCATACCTCCCATCGATTTCCATACAGAGTCTCGGTCATAGACACGGCCTTGTACATCGAACTGGAAAAAAGCCTCCTGTGTATTTGGATAATACCATCCGATCTGACTGCGAAGGTGCACCAGCGAATCGACCATGACACCTGTCTCAGGATACTGAGCTTCCTCAATCTCTCGATCGTAGGTCATGTAGTCGGTATACAGATGCGTGTTGCTCTTGGTTTTCTTCGAACGGTGAATCATATGCACATGATCATAAAGTTGACCATACATCGTGTCACCATTATAATCGAGCGAATCGCAATAAAGGAACAATGTATCGCCCTGTTCCATTCTCACATTACCAAAAGCACTCATCGAATTGCTACTCTGATAGAAATAAGCAGAGTCGCAATACATATAGCACCCCTCCTGACGGAACTTGACATCTCCACGAAGGGTCTGTCGCTCCGAGTCAGCAGATTTGCTCAATGTGTTGGCATGCAGCAAATGTATCATCTTTCGCTGAGGTTCGGTCTTTTCAGACTTCTTCTGAGCGAAAGCTGTTACGATTGCCACAAAGGCCAATATTATGCAGAGGTATTTCTTCATTTATCGTCTTATTCTGCTGAAGACTGCTGTCCCCATCCCGGATAAGTAAACTCATACTTCTCCCAACCCGGTTTGATACGGACATAAGTGGTACGCTGCTTCTCCTTGATGAAGTTCTGGATGATATCCTGGTGGAGTTGCGATTCGTACATATTCTTGATTACATTATAGTCATCATAATAGGTTGCCTTATGACCCTCAATGCGGTTCTTAAGCTTCACGATTACTACCTGATCACGAGAAGTCTTTGGATCCTTCATTGCGAATGGCTTGCTGATCTCGCCAATCTTCAGAGTAGCAACCTGACGAGCCACCTCTGCAGGAAGCTCTTCCATGGTCATACGTGAAGCACCTGAACGGCCGCTGGTCATCAGACCACCGCTGTTGCGTGTATCCTTATCACTTGAGAGATAACGTGCAGCCTCTTCGAAAGTGAACTTAGCACTATCGAGGTCCATACGAAGTGAATCCATACGACCACGAGCATCGGTCATCTCTTTCTGGCTCACCTTTGGCGTGAGAAGGATGTGACGGAAGTTGGCACGATCACCACGACGCTCGATGAGCTGAATGATATGATAACCGAACTCAGTCTCTACGACCTTAGAGATCTTACCTGGCTCTGTGAGCTGGAAGCCTGCAGCCGAGAACGCTGGCACGAATTCGCCTTTACCCTTGAAACCAAGCTCACCACCCATTGCAGCGCTACCAGGATCCTCGCTATAAAGGATAGCCAATGTACTGAACTCACTCTCGCCATTTGTTACGCGCTGAGTAAAGTCACGCAGTCGGTTCTTGATACCATCAATCTGCTGCTTGCTTACCTGAGGCTGTAAAGAAATCATCTGCACCTCAACCTGTGTTTCAACAAATGGGATACTATCCTTTGGCAGACGCTCGTAATAAGTACGCACCTCGCTTGGAGTGACTGCTACATCCTCACAGAGCTTCTGCTGCATCTGCTGCTGGATACTCTGATTCTTGATGCCGGTACGCCACTCTGAACGCAGCTGACTGATAGGCTTCTCAAGATACTCTTCAAGCTTCTCTTTTGAACCGATCTGTGCAATGAACATATTCATCTGAGCGTCTACCTGAGCCTCGATCTGTTCATCACTCACTTCAATAGAGTCAATGATAGCCTGATTCAGGAAGAGTTTTTGGATAGCCATCTGCTCTGGAATGACAGCATATGGATCACCATTGATCTTCTCTCCTCGATAGAGCATGTTCTTACGTTCATTCTCTACCTCACTGCGCAGGATTGCCTCATCTCCTACTACCCAGATAATCTCATCGATGATATTATCGACTTCTTGGGCCATCAGCTGCAAGCCGCTCATCAGCAGCATCGCAACCAGAGTTGCATATTTCTTCATATTGTGATTTTGATTCTTTTTCGGTTTGACAGAGAATTATTACTTGCGAAGTTTATCAAGTTCTTTCTTATTGATCTTGACCGCGAACTTCTTTTTCAGGCTTTCTATCCACTCCTTCTCTAGTTGTGTCTGATAGTCCGTAATGACAGTTCCTCTGACATCCTCGACACTTTCTGGAGCTGAAATAAGACGACCGTAAGTCATCGCATGTGGCATTTTCTCCTTGGTCGAGAAAGTAGCGCCCTCGACTTTGAACTGTTCAACATCGACCAGATCATTATCTCCTTCTGCAAAGATTCCATTTACGATATGGAATTTTGGCACACGAGGATTAGGAGTCAGAATGGTATCTGTAAGAATGGTCTGACGAACAATATCTGCAGCAGCTAATGCATCAGTATTATCATAGATGGTCTTCAATGCGGCCACAAGCAAAGAATCATCTGCACACTCGATAAACGCACCCTTGAACTTAGGCTTATCGAAAGCATATTCTGCACGATGCTGTTCAAAGTAATTCTGCAGCCCGACACTATCCTGCTGAGCCTTGTCCCAAACAGCCTTGCTACTAACTTCGAACAGCATAAGACCATCATGATACTCGCGGTAAATGTTGCGGAAGTCCGGTTCACGCTCTTCAAGATGCTTGTCCAACCAGTTCATCAGGCCTTCATCTGACCAGGTCGCTACGGTCTTACTGAGTTTCTTGTCTTGCTGCAACGACTGACGTGTCTTAGCAAGAAAAAGATCCTGACCAGCTTTCATTCGATCCTTATCCTGCAGCAACTGCATCTTCAGTCGCTCATCGTTAGCACTATCACGAGGAATCTCCAGACGCTTATCCACCAGTTTGAGGATGTGCCATCCATAAGAGGTCATGAATGGCTTAGAGATCTCATCTTTCTCTTTTAGAGCAAATGCTGCATCAAGCCATTCCTGAGGGAAACGAGAAGAACGATTGATCCAGTTATACAAACCACCATTACGTGCAGTACCTTGGTCATCGCTGGTCTCTTGGCAGACAGTAGCGAAATCTGCGCCACCGACTAAAACTTGATAGATCGAGTCGATCTGCACCTTTGGATCTACAGGATTCTCTGCAAATCCTTGAGGATTGAGCTTCATGATATGAGCTACTAAAACCTCTCCTTCACTCTGTCGCTTGTCGAACACTTTGATCAAATGCCATCCGAAGCTGGAACGAACGACCGAGGTCTCTCCGACCGGAGTATTGAATGCTGCCTGTTCGAATGGATAAACCATCTGAAGTGAACTGAAATATCCGAGGTCACCTGCATTCATGCGAGCTGAAGGATCCTGACTGAAATTACGAGCCAAGCTATCGAAGCTGGCACCTGCCTGAACCTCGCGCTGATATCCAAGTACTACATTATAGAGGCTATCAGCTTCCGCTTTTGGGGTATTCTCGTCACATGTCAGCAAAAGATGAGACGCCTTCACTTCCCATTTACGACGATCATAAGCCTGTTCGACAAGACTGTCTCCCCAACCTGCCATAGTAAGATAGGGAGCTGCGAGTTCTGTGCGATAACCTGCCAACTCATCCATATATGCTTTGGTGGTATCCACTCCCTGAGCATAGCCTTCACTTACCTTGAGTCGGTAGTTGATAAAAAGATCGACATATTCATCGAATGACTTTGTATCGAATCCTTCCAACTGGCTGTTTTTTTTGTAGAAGTATTCAAATTCAGAGCGCTTGACATCACGGCCTCCAATGGTGAAAACCACAGGATCTTTCTTGTCGTCAGCTTTGGCAGAAAGCTCAAGCGGCAACGAATTCATTGCTGCTAAAGAGATCAGGCCAAGTATAGTTGCTTTCATTTTCATAATTCTTTCATTTACACACACGCTCATAATGCGCTTTCGCACATACGCGTATAAAACGGCGCAAATTTAGCGTTTTTCGACGACAATTCCAAATCTTTTATCCAATAACAATACTTTTTAACTAAACAAAGAACGGGAGAACCTCGATTAAAGCAGATTTAACAGAGGTTTCACAAATGAAATCTGAATAATCTGTCTAATCGAGGTTCTCTCTGTCAGATAAGAAATACCCGAATTATATCTTTCCAACGAATGTACAACGACGCTTGATACGTTCCGGCTCGAAGCCTACCCACAGGTTCTGCACCTTCATGTTAGTCTCAAGTTCATTCGTCGTTTCCACCCATTTATAGCCATTCTTGATAAACTCTGGAATGAGTTCGGTAAAGAGCAAAGCATTGAGACCTTTTCCTTGCAAATCCGGACGGATACCAACCAGATAGAGCTCACACGTATCGGTCTGTCTACGACACATCAACGTCTTAAGAAGCGGTATCCAGCCGAATGGCCAAAGGCTTCCTTTTGCCTTCTGGAGAGCTCTGCTGAGCGATGGATTTGCCACTCCAAAAGCAGCTAACTTGCCTTCTGCATCGACAATGAGTCGGATATGATCCAATCGTACCTGTGGCAAAAAATATCCTATGTAATATTCTATCTGCCTTGGTGTAAGCAGAGCTGTACCATAGAGAGGCTCATAGCATTGGTTATAGAGTTCAAAAACGGGTTTACCCCATTCCTCTACCAACTTCTTGCTACTCGTCGGCTTGATAATCCTAAGGCCGAGTTTCTGCTTAACAATCTCTCCGATACGCTGATAACGCTCTGGGATTCCGTCGATCATCGCCATACGATACTCACTCCAATAAGCCTCTGGCCGTAAGCCATAAGCCTCATAGTGATCCTTGTAATATGGATGATTATATATTGCGACAGCCGTGCTGATTCGGTCAAATCCCTCTATCAGACACCCTTCCAGATCAAGGTCTGTATATCCCAGCGGACCAACGATCTCATTCATGCCACGATCACGTCCCCATTGTGCCACAGCATCGAGCAGAGTACGGCTTACTTCCCGATCATCGATGAAGTCACAGAAACCGAATCGCACACGCTTTTCTCCCGTCTTCTGATTGACATGAGGATTAAGAATACCTGCAATGCGACCAACAGGCTTTCCATCGCGGAATGCTAACAATGTGATTGATTCGCAGAAATCAAGTGACGGATTCTTTTTTGGATCGAACAGATCGACCTCCGAATCGACGATTGGAGGGACATAGTAGTCATTGCCACGATACAGATCTATGGCAAAGCGTGAGAACTTTTTCAGTTCTGCACGTGTCCTACATTCTTTCAGTTCGATCATTATCAGAACCTGTTATCTTATTTTGAGTACTTGCGATGATGTGTCTCAGGATCCTCTACGACCTCACGAGCTCGTGCAAGAGCACTATTGATATTATCGTAAATATTCTTCTCACCTACCTCCTTATAGAGTGAAGTGTGTTCGATAACGCGCATTACTTCAGGACGTACACCCGAAAGGATCACATGCATATGATCCTGATGGCTCTTCTGCACAAAGAGCTCAAGGTTATGGAGTCCAGTAGCATCGACAAATGGAACCTTACGCATACGGATGATACGAACCTCAGGCTTCATCTGTGTCTCAAACATAGATGTTGCAGCCAACTCATCGAACTTATTTGCAATACCAAAGAAGAATGGGCCATCGATCTCATAAACCTGTACGCCGTCTGGAATATGAAGATGATCGATCTCAAGGCTCTTCGCAGCAATATCTGTATCATCAGAGAGCGATACCTCACCATTGAGCAACGAGATATGAGAAGTAGAAGCCACACGACGGAAAAGCAACAATGCAGCAAGGATCAAGCCGAACTCGATAGCTACAGTCAAGTCGAAGACCACTGTGAGCAAGAAAGTCACGATCAATACAGAAACATCTGACTTTGGATTATGCATCAAAGCGCGGCAAGTACGCCAGCCACTCATGTTATATGAAACGATGATCAGGACGCCTGCCAAGCAAGCCATTGGGATATAGTTAGCATATGGCATCAACACGAGAAGGATGAGCAAAAGAACAACCGCATGAACGATACCAGCCACAGGGGTACGACCACCATTGTTGATATTGGTCATAGTACGTGCAATAGCGCCTGTTGCAGGGATACCGCCGAACATTGGACAAAGGATATTCGCAATACCCTGACCGATGAGCTCTGTATTCGAATTATGACGATCACCGATCACACCATCAGCAACCGCTGCTGAAAGAAGGCTCTCAATAGCACCGAGGATAGCGATGGTAAAGGCGATTGGCATCAGGTTACGAACCATATCATAAGTGATAGTAGGAACAACCATATCAGGCAATTTGGCCTCAATCTCATATCGGTCACCAATTGTATCAATACCCTCGATACCAACGAAATACTTAAGCGCTAAAACGACAAGCGTCATGAGAATAATGGCATAGAGAGAACCTGGGATCTTGTTAAGTCCCGGAACCTTACCGACAACCTTAGGGCTGAAAATAATGATCAAAACCGAAGCTATGGCCACAATAAAGTTCCAGAGATTGAAAGTCTCAAAATGCTGGAAATAGCAAATCCACTTACCGATAAAGTCGCCTGGGGTCTTAAGAGGAGCCATCAACGTACCTCCTGTCTCAGGATCGATAACCACCTCACCGGTCATTGGGTCAATGACACTCTGCTTCAGGCCAAAGACATCACCCATCTGAGTGGTGAAGATGGTGACAGCAATACCTGCGGTGAAACCGATAATGATAGGATAAGGGATAAACTTGATGACAGTACCCAACTTAAATACACCCATCAGCACCAGGAGGACACCAGCCAGAATCGTAGCAATCGTAAGACCTGTAAGGCCATAAGCAGGATTGCTGACAATGCCATAAATGATAACGATGAATGCACCTGTAGGACCACCGATCTGAACCTTACTACCACCGAGCAATGAAATGATAAAACCTGCTACAATGGCAGTAATGATACCTTCCTGTGGTGACACACCACTGGCAATACCGAAGGCGATGGCCAAAGGCAAGGCCACAATACCTGTAATCAGACCTGCCAGGGCATCCTGGCTGAATTTCTGCTTGTTATAGTCCTTCAAGCAGGTAAAGAACTTAGGTCTGAAGTCAACGAATTTCAAAACATTTCGCATAACCGTTTCCTTAAATAACGCTATTATTGATAAATCCTAATTATCTCTCTTTCTGTATCAAAGCAGCTACGAAACAACCGACATCTGACACTTATTATCTGAAAATCACTCCTTCTCTCCGAAGCTGAGATTTCCTGCATCTCCCAAACCTGGCACAATATACTTGTGCTGATCAAGGTATTCATCGACAGCAGCAACATAAAGAACTGCATTCTCTGGCAGACGCTCATCAAGATATTCCAAGGCCTCACGGCTGGCAATCACGGAGCAGACAAATAACTGTTCTGGTGTTCCTTTTGAGAGAAGAGCCTCATAGGCCAAATGCATAGAGCCACCAGTTGCCAACATCGGATCACAAAGAATCAGAGTCTTACCATCGATTCTTGGTGAAGAGATATACTCTACATGAATATCAAAATTGAAATCCTCATCGGTCTTACGATAAGCGCTGACAAATGCATTATCTGCATCATCGAAAATACTCAAGACACCCTCATGCAATGGCAAACCTGCACGCAGAATCGCAGCCACGACGAGCTGATTCTGAGGCAAAGAAACCTCGGCAATTCCCAATGGACTGGTAACATCCTCAGTTTCATAACTCAATTCCTTGCTGATCTCATAAGCCATCACCTGTCCAATACGCTCGATGTTCTTGCGAAAACGCAAACGATCCGTCTGAATATTCACATCACGCAATTCGGCAATATACTTATTTACCACCGTGTTTGTCTTTGAGAAATCTACGATTTTCATCTTTGATATAGTTGTTTGAGAGTTGTTCTACGCGCCTTAAAACGCTGCAAAATTAACTATTTTTTTCAGTTTCTCAAAGAAAAAGCCCATTTACTATTGCAAATTAAGTACAAATACCATAACTTTGCATCGCATAGTAGACAAAATACAATGAAAAAGATATTATACATCCACGGTTTCAGTAGCGCTGGCAGCACTGGCACTGCTACTAATCTTCGTAATTATCTCTACGATTTAGGCGTCACTGTCGTCTCTCCCGACGTACCTGTCTCTCCTGCCGCTGCGCTTCCTTTTTTGCGCGATTTTGCAGCTCAGGAGCAACCAGATCTGATCATCGGCACCTCTATGGGAGCCATGTATACGGAGCTTCTGAAAGGCTACACCCGTATCTGCGTCAATCCATCTTTCCACATGGCCAAGATGCTCACTTTCAAGTGGCTCGGAAAGAATGTGGAGTTCCAGAACAAACGTCAGGACGGAGCTAAGACTTTCAAAGTAGACAAGCAGATGATTGCCGAATTCAAGGAAATTGAAAAGCTGAGTCTTAAAGACATCACTCCTGAGGAAAAACAAAAAATCTGGGGTCTTTTCGGCAAAGATGACCCAATGGTCAACTGTCGTGACGAATTTGCCAAAGCCTATGGCAAGGATCATTTCCACATCTTCGAAGGCGAGCATCGCCTGAGTGATTCTGTAGTAAAAAAAGACCTCCTTCCTCTCATCAAAGAATTACTCGAGCTGTAATCTTCTGTGATGATTCCGGAAACAACAATCTTAAAGCAAAAATAGGACCAAACGAATTCGCAAGTTCCGATTTTAAATGTAAAATATCAACACATTGTACAAAGTGTTGATATTTTACATCAAAGATAGGACGTCACGAATTCGTTTGTGCCTATTTTACATCAATGCATCCCTTTCACGGTACCGTGGAAAGGATGCATTGATCTATAATTTCAACATCGCCTACGCGTTGTTGAAATTTTATGTCGTGGCACATCATTTACTGTACAGCAGATGAGATGCCGAGGCTTCTAAAACCGTTACACGAAGAAAAGGCAGACACCAACGATACTGATCACCGCACCCAAGACTTCGCGGAAGGTAACCTTCTGGTGCAAAAGGAAATAAGCTGGTGCAAGAATAAACACTGGAGTCAATGCCATAATGGTCTGTGCGATACCTGCATTCGTATAAAGCGTTGCCATCAACGAAAGGCTCACTCCGATAAATGGACCGAAGATGGTGGCTCCAAGAGTGAAATACATCGCCTTCTTATCATGGACAGCATTATTCAGTCGCTTATTACCATTTTTTGTAAATACCAGCAAAGCAATGGTAAAGCCGATAAAGCCCATGATCGCACGGATCAATGTTGAGGCAAATGGCATCACAGTACCCAGAGAGAGAGGAATCACCGCTTCAGGGACAGTATAGTTTGCCATATCTGCAATACCTTGAGCCGCAATAGAAGCCTCATAATGGCCCATACCTACTTTGCTCAACACCAAGCCGATACCCTGTCCCATTCCGGCACAAACACCCATCAGCACTCCTTTTACTGGGAGCTTGAGTTTCAGTTTACGTTTCTTGCCAGTCTCATCTTCTCCACCTTTATTGAGAACTGAAATACCGATACCGGTCAGCGTGACTAACATACCCAGCAAAGCCAGAGGAGTCATTGCTTCTCCTAAAAGGATCCAAGCTGCAACGGCGGCAGATGGCGCAGACAGCGTCATAAACAACTGTCCGAAACGAGAACCAATGAGAATGTAGCTCTGGAAAAGGCAATAGTCGCCAAGCACATAACCAACAAAGCCTGAGAGACATAGCCACAGCCAAGTCTGTCCGTCGGCAAACAAAGGATAAGGAACGCCTAATGTCAGCCAGAGCGTCGCAGCAAGCAAGATTAGCGACATCGTCATTCTCGCTACATTGAGTGGAAGAGAACCGATTCGGCGAGAAGCCACTTCCGCAAACAGTGCCGTGGCCGTCCAGCAGAAAGCTACAACAAGCGAGATTAATTCACCTGTATACATAAATTAATAAGGGGTTTTAATTCTTAATTCATCCGATCTTCTCGAACTTATAGCCTAAAGCTTTGAGATGAACAGCGGCACCCAGTTTATACATCACCTTGACACAGCGGGCATAAGCATAGAATGCCAACGGACTTTGTGGCTCGATCTGCTCATGACGAATAGCGTCGAGCGTATGCTGAGCGCAGGAACGTACCAGATCTTCACAGCGAGTAAAAGCTTCACCTACAAGACCTAAGACTTCTCCTCGAACTACCTCATCAAGATAGTCAAAGCCTCGCTTATCGCGGACATGCTCATAAAGGTTTGGCAAAGCGCTATACACGCGCCAGTCATCTTCCCAATACTGAGCTACAGCCATACCGACATACATGGCCCATCCCATAGAGACAAGCGGATAGTCATGAATTTCCTTCATAGCATCAGCCACGTACGAAGGAGCCATATCCGTCCATTTCTCATCAATATCAGGAGTTGACAGCCACTGACCCTCTAACGCCTTATAATCAGTACAGATACGCAACAAGTTCTGCTGCAGATTACTCTCGAACTGGTCAAGATATTCTTTTTGTTCCATAAAGTAAAAAATAACTCGTTATTTTTTACTTGTCATCCTGAGGCTTGCCGAAGTAACTCATAATCCCCCAAGACAACAAATAATAAGTCCTAAAAAAAGGATCAAATCAATAAGATCTGATCCTTTTATATATATTTCTGATTATTCAGAACTAAATGAGTAGATTCTTCGCTTTGCTCAGAATGACAAGCAAAAAATACTACTTATTCTTTGCTATTACTTAGCAAGAGCGACCTTAACCTGTTCGTTAGGAACCATCTCCTCCTCGAAAACGTAAGCACCAGTCTTAGCAGACTTTACCATACGAATAACCTTAGAATAGGTACGACCATCACCCGTCTTAAGGGTTGCAACTACTTTCTTTGCCATTGTAGTAAATTATTTAGTAGTTTTGGGCAAGCCAAAAACTATTTAACTTTTAACTCTTTAACTCTTAACTAATCCAAAGGGATTACTTAATCTCCTTGTGGATAGTGTAACGCTTGAGGAATGGGTTGTACTTCTTCAGCTCAAGACGCTCGGTGGTGTTCTTACGATTCTTAGTGGTGATGTAACGTGACATACCTGGAACGCCACTACCCTTCTGCTCAGTACACTCGAGAATAACCTGTACGCGGTTACCCTTAACTTTCTTTGCCATAGTCTATATCTTGTAGCTTAAGATTATTCAACAACATAACCTGCATCCTTAAGGGCTGCAGTAATACCCTTCTTATTAATAGTACGAATACCAGCAGCTGATACCTTGAGATATACATAATCATCAAGCTCAGGAACGTAGAACTTCTTTACCTGCAGGTTAACGTTGAAGAGACGCTTTGTGCGACGCTTAGAGTGTGAAACGTTGTTACCCGAACCTGCCTTCTTACCAGTGATCTGACAAATCTTAGACATTTTTGTAAGTTTTTGTTTTGTTTTTAATAATTCCCAACCGCCTAAGGCGGATGGAAGCCACCTTTTGCAAAACCGGACTTAT
>JAZUIL010000069.1:0-7622 GCA_045642245.1 Bacteroidales bacterium | reverse complement strand
AGGCGGATTCAGTTCTTTCTTCTCTGGAGACGATGAACCTGTTGGCCAGCGCGGCTCAAATATCCGTGTCCGTGTCAAGGTGAGCCTCGCCGATGTCGTGTATGGCGTCGAGAAGCATATCAAGATCAAGAAGTATGTTGAATGCGATCAGTGTCATGGAACAGGTGCAAAGAACGGCAATGATTATGATACCTGTCCAAGATGTAAGGGTAAGGGTCGTGTCGTACAGGTTGTGAACAGCTTGTTCGGCCGTATGCAGACCGAGTCAGTTTGTCCTGATTGCCATGGTACAGGCAAGAAGATCAAGAACCGCTGTCCTCATTGTCATGGAGAGGGAGTTATCCTTGGCGAACAGGTGGTGGATGTGAAGATTCCTGCAGGTGTAGCCGATGGAATGCAGATCAATATGAGTGGTTATGGACATGCCGGTAAGATGGGAGGTCCTAGTGGAGACTTATATGTGTTGATCGAAGAAGAATCTCATCCAGATTTCATCCGTCAGGACGATACCTTGATTTACAATTTGCTCATTGACTTCCCTACAGCTGCATTAGGCGGAGAAGTAGAGATTCCGTTGATTCAAGGCAAGAAGACCATCACCATCAAGCCAGGTACACAGCCTGATACACAGATGAGGATCCATGGAGAGGGATTGCCAAGTGTCGATCAGTTCGGTCGAGTTTCTTCTCATCGCGGAGATCTGGTCGTTAATATTGGTGTCTATGTCCCAGAGCGTCTTACCGATTCTCAGCGTAGCCTCGTGGAGCAGATGCGAGAAACTAAGGCTTTTGAAGCTCCAGCTTCGGCTTTTGCCAAGTTTAAGGAGCATGTCAAGAATCTGTTCTCATAAATTCGTTTGGCTTTTTAATCCTTATTGCAAAATAAGAAAACATCATAACAACTAAACACCCCTTTCCCTTATGTTGAAATTAACACGTCGTATCTTGGCCCTTGTTTTTCTAGTGGGCCTTACGTGGTTGTTCCTCGACTTCACTGGCACGGCACAGGCTGTGTTCGGGTGGATGGCGAAGGTCCAGCTGTTGCCATCAATTCTGGCACTCAATTGGGTGGTAGTAGTAGCCTTGCTTTTGATTACTTGGCTTTTCGGCCGTATCTATTGCTCGGTGATCTGCCCATTAGGAATTCTTCAGGACGCTATTTCCTGGATTGCAGGTAAGCTGAATCTGAACAAGAACAAGCGTAAGTTCGGACGCTTCTCGTATGATGGCACCAAGTGGCATCAGATGGCTCGCGTCGTAGTATTCGCACTCTTTGTGGTTTCATTGTTGGCTGGATTCGGATTCTTCGTACAGCTCTTGGCTCCATATAGTTCGTTTGGCCGTATGGTAACCATGTTGCTCAAGCCACTTTATGAAATGGGTAACAACGTCCTCGCTGTTAAGGCTGAAGAAGTCGGTTCTTTCCAATATTATATGGTTGATGTATGGCAGCGTTCATTGCCATTGACCATTCTGGCAGCTTGCACCTTCCTTATCGTTGCTATCATGGCATGGGTAGGCGGTCGTGCATATTGCAATAATATATGTCCAGTTGGAACTTTGTTAGGATTCCTTTCTCGCCGCAGCCTTTTCCGTATCAATATCGATGCAGACAAGTGTAAGAACTGTGGCCTCTGTGCTCGTAAATGTAAGGGTGCAGCTATTGATTTTAAGAATCATACAGTCGATGGTTCTCGTTGTGTCGATTGCTTTGACTGTCTTGATACTTGTAAGCATGGTGCTTTGACCTATTCTATCGCCAAGGCAAAGGCTTCTGATTCACGTCAGACTCCTCCTTCAAAAACAGAGTCAGGTCCTGACCGTCGTGCATTCCTGACAGCTACAGCAGCCGTGTTAGGTGCATCGGTAATCAAGGCGCAGGAGAAGACTACGGATGGCGGTTTTGCAACCATCCTTGATAAGAAGGCTCCTGCTCGTAACACTACGATCTGCCCTCCAGGTTCTATTAGCTTGAAGCATCTTCAGCAGCATTGTACAGGTTGCCAGCTTTGTGTCAGTGAGTGTCCAAATGGAGTACTTCGTCCAAGCAGTGATCTTTTACATATGATGGTTCCGGAGGTAAGCTATGAGCGTGGTTATTGCCGTCCGGAGTGTACTCGTTGCTCTGATGTTTGTCCTGCAGGTGCTATTATCAAGTTCAGTGGTGATACAGAGGAGCGCAAGGCTGTCAAGGCAAGCACTAAGATCGGTACAGCACATTGGATCAAGGAGAATTGTGTGGTTCTCAATGACAATGTAAGTTGTGGTGCATGTGCTCGTCGCTGTCCACAGAATGCTATTCAGATGGTACCAAGTGATCCGGATGATGCGAAGTCTCCAAAGATCCCTGTTGTCAACGAGGAACTTTGCATCGGATGTGGTGCATGTGAGAACCTTTGTCCATCACGCCCATTCTCTGCTATTTATGTAGAGGGTGTCGATACCCAGCGTGAGATCTGATTTCGTTCTTTACAGTTATTGAAAAGTAACGATAGAACAAAAACAACAAAAGAACATCAAAGATGAAAAAGATTATAGATCGTCGCGAATTCCTCCAGCGCCTTGGCTTGGGTACCGCCGCAGTAGCAACTGCAGCAACTCTTCCATCGTGCATTTCTGCCCCTAAACCAACAGAGGAAGGCGACTTCAATCCAAAGGGCGGTCCATTCAGTGAGGATCAGTTGGGCGAGATGACTTATCGTGTACATCCGGTTAATGGAGATAAGATCAGTATTCTGGGTTATGGCTGTATGCGATTCCCACAGCGTACTGATGGAGGAAAAGGACCAGATGGTAATGACCTTGATCAGGAGAAGATCAATGAGCTTATCAAGTATGCTATGGATCATGGCGTAAACTACTATGATACAAGTCCGGCTTATCTCAAAGGTTTCTCTGAGCGATCGGTAGGTATTGCGCTTAAGGCTACTGGCCGTCCACGCGAAAGCTATTATATTGCAACCAAGCTTTCGAACTTCGCCGTTCAGCAGCAGACTCGTGAGGCTTCACAGGAGATGTTGCGCAATTCGCTGAAGTATCTGCAGACCGATTATATCGACTACCTTTTGCTTCATAGCATCGGTGGTGGTGGTATGGCCAATTTCAACCAGCGCTACATGGATAATGGTATCCTTGACTGGCTTGTAGAGCAGAAAGAGAAAGGTGTGATTCGTAATCTTGGCTTCTCTTTCCATGGTGAGGCTGAGGTCTTTGAGACCATGCTGAAGTGGCATGATGAGGGACGTTATCATTGGGATTTCGTCCAGATTCAGATGAACTATCTCGACTGGAACAATGGCGATAAGCAGGAAGGCCGTAGCATCAATGCTGAGTGGCTTTATGATGAGCTTGATAAGCGAGAGATCCCAGTAGTTATTATGGAACCATTGCTTGGAGGTCGTCTTAGCAATCTGCCAAATCACGTTATCGCACACCTGAAGGCTCGTCTTCCGGAGATGAGTGCTGCTTCTTGGGCTTTCCGTTTCTGTGGTACATATCCACGTGTACTCAGTGCATTGTCTGGTATGACTTATATGGAGCATTTGCAGGATAATCTCCGAAGCTTCTCTCCACTGGTCCCATTGACACAGGAGGAGCTCGATTATCTGGAAGGTGCAGCTAAGCAGTTGATCAAGTATCCGCTCATTCCATGTAATGACTGCAAATACTGTATGCCATGTCCTTATGGTCTGGATATTCCAGGTATCTTCGTACATTATAATAAATGTGTAAACGAAGGTGTACTGCCAGGCAGCGAGGAGGATGCTAATTATAGTGAGCTTCGCCGCAACTATCTTATCAGCTACAATCGTGCAATTCCAACGCTTCGTCAGGCTGATCACTGTATTAACTGTAACCAGTGTACGCCACACTGCCCTCAGAATATCCGAATTCCACAGCAGTTGGAAAAGATTGCAGCCTCAATCGAGCAGTTGAAGAGGAAAGCATAATCTAGAAGGGTAGTAAAAGGGTAGTAAAAAAGGAGTAAAAAGGGAGTTAAAGGGACGATAGTATCTGCTTCTCAAAACTCTCTTTGTGTCTGGCGCATTCGTCTCTTTTACTACCCTTTTACTCCTCTTTTACTTCTTTTTTACTCCGTATTATGAATTTCATCGAAGTAAAAGACGTCAGTAAGCAGTATGGCGATCATGTGGCGCTTAGCCATGTAAGCCTGAATGTCCCTGACGGTTCAATCTATGGCTTGCTGGGTCCTAACGGAGCCGGCAAGACTTCTTTAATACGTATCATAAATCGTATTACTCACGCAGATAGCGGCGAGGTCCTGCTTCATGGTCGCCCGATGACCGATGAAGATGTCCGTCATATCGGATATCTTCCAGAGGAACGCGGATTGTATAAAAAGATGACCGTGGAGGATGAGATTATTTATCTGGCACGCCTTCGCGGCATGACTCGTTATGATGCAATGCAGCAGATGGGGGAGTGGCTCGAGCGTTTCGATCTTGCAGAGTGGCGAAAGAAGAAGGTCGAACAGCTCAGCAAAGGTATGGCTCAGAAGGTGCAGTTTATCACGACTGTCATTCATCGTCCTCCGCTTCTGATCTTCGATGAACCTTTTTCTGGTTTTGATCCTGTGAACGCTGACCAGCTTAAGCGTGAGATCTTGCGCCTTCGCGATGAAGGTGCAGCCATTCTTTTCTCTACACATAATATGTCTTCTGTCGAAGAAGTCTGCCAGGAGATTACACTCGTCAACCATGGTAAGGCTGTGCTACAGGGGAAAGTAGAAGAGGTGCGTCAGCGCTTCAAGAAAAACGTTCTTGAAGTGACTACTATCGATGGCCAGCGCTTCGATTATCGACTAGAACCTGGTCAGACCATGCATGATGCTATTGCCTCACTCAATGATAAGTACTCACTCACAGGGTTCCGCGAGATCCTGCCATCTATGCACGAGATTTTTGTAGAGACTGTTAATTCAGAAGTGGTTTATGAATAAGTTAGGACTGATCATTCAGCGTGAGTATCTGCAGATGGTGGCTAAGAAATCATTCATAGTTACCACGATCCTCGTTCCGATTCTCAGCATTCTGCTATGTGGCGTGTTGCCCATTATGCTGTCAAATGTCAAAAGCGATGAGAAGAAGTTGGTAGCAATTGTTGACCAGACAGAAGAACAGATGTTCCTGCCACTCTTCACTGCTACGGAGGAATATCAGTTCTTTCCACTTCCGAATATGCAGAATGCATCGGATGAAACTCTTTATGATATTTATAAGCAGGAGTCCGATCTTTATGCGCTCGTTGTACTTCCACAAAATATTGTCGGGACACAGCAGTTGACTATTTTAAGTGAATTATCTTTGAACGGAAGTCTTGAGTCAGATATTCGCTCTATCCTTTATGCTCCCATCCGGGAAAAGAAGATTGCGACGTATGATATCGAAGGCCTTGAGAGTATCTTGCACGACTGCGACGTGAATCTTGATGTGAAGACTATCAAATGGGGAGAGGATGGTAGGGAAACCGTCTCGTCCGCTTTGGTTTCAGAGATCGTTGGCATGTGTCTGGCCTTCCTTACATATATGTTTGTTCTGACTTATGGTGCGATGATTATGAGTGGGGTGGTGGAAGAGAAGACCAATCGTATTGTGGAAGTAATTATATCATCGTGCAAGCCTATCGAACTGATGTTAGGCAAGATTATTGGTGTAGCTTTGGTAGGCTTTACTCAGTTTGCGGTGTGGGGTGTCTTGCTTGGTACTGCAGGACTGATTGCATCGGCCGCATTTGGTGTCAATGCATCTGTCGATGCAGAAGTGATTTCCAACGCTTCGCTTCTCACACCGCAGTCACAGGTCGGAGAGATCTTCCAGATGATTATGAGTGTCAATTATCCACTCATCTTGACTTGTTTCTTGCTATATTTCGTGGGTGGCTATCTGCTTTATGCTAGTCTATTTGCCGCTTTCGGTTCTGCAGTTGATCAGCAACAGGATACATCTCAGTTTATGGCACCTATCATGTTCTTTATGGTTTTTGCATTGTATGCAGGAATCTTTAGCATGCAAAATCCGGATGGCCCGTTGGCCTGGTGGTGCAGTATGGTACCATTTACTTCTCCGATTACGATGATGGTTCGTCTTCCTTTCGATGTCCCGATGTATGAAATCGTCTTGTCATTGATCGTACTATATCTGACCGCTTTCCTGATCCTTTGGCTGGCAGCGCGTATCTATCGTACGGGTATATTAATGTATGGTAAGAAATTCTCGTGGAAGGATATTGTAAAATGGATTCGCAATTAAGTTTACGCTGAAATATACGAAATTGATAGAAATATTACGTTTTTTAACCAAAAAAGACTCGAAAACTCCCCAAAAACTCATTTTTTTTGCTTGAGATTTTGGGGAGTTAACAATTATTATTATATTTGCGCGACGATATATATGATTGCTGCATCCCTTTGTGTGGTGACCATTACCGTAGGTGTGTCCATCCTGGACATACATCAAATCAAGCCAAATTTTAATACATTACTGATATGAATTGTTTGCGTATCTTTACCCGTAGCCTGACATCGCGCAGACCGGTACTATTCTCGCTCGTGCTAGTTGCGCTGGCACTTGCCTCTTGCTCTACCCCTTATAATGTGGCCTATTTTCAGGACATGCCATTAGAGAAGAGAGTCCCTATTGTGAAGCCACAGAGTATCCGACTTCGTCCGCAGGACAAGATCAGCATTTTAGTTAGTACACGAGATGCATCGCTTTCACAGATGTTCAGTTTGAATAGTACGTATTCTATTAGCCAAGCAGCTACTGGTACTACAAATAATACAAATTCTGCACCATCTGAATATACTATTAATTCTGATGGTACGATTGATTTCCCTATTTTAGGTCGTTTGGCAGTTCAGGGTTATACTCGTGAAGAATTACAGAATTATATCAAGGATGAGCTGGTTAATCGTAACTTGGTGAAGGAACCTATCGTTACCGTAGAGTTCGTTAATATGAATGTACTGATGATAGGTGCTATTGGAACTACACGTATCCCTATCGACCGTGATCAGTTTACTATTCTTGATGCTATTACTCAGGCTGGAGATTTGCAGATTGATGGTATGCGAGAGAATGTACGCGTCATCCGTGAGTCTGGTATAAACCAGCGTGTAGCATATGAAGTAAACCTTTGCTCTGCAGAGGAGCTGTATAATTCTCCTGTTTATTATCTTCAGCAGAATGATATTGTGTATGTAGAGCCAAATAACAAGACCAAGCGTACTACTACAGAGTATGGCAGCCGCATGGTGAACTATACTTTCTGGACCGGGCTTCTTACCAGTGCACTTACACTCTTTGCAATCTTCAAGTAATTTGTGGCGATTGTTTGATATTTAATATTTGACGATATATGTTACCAGAATCTCAAAACACACAAACTAATCAGCAGACCAATCAAGGTAATGCCACTGCTGGTTCATCGTTCAATCCGGTGGATCTCTTGGTGATTCTAGTCTCTCATTGGCCATGGATTGTTCTCTGTATGCTTCTCTCGTGGGGTGCGGCTGAATTGTATCTTCAGTATACTCGTCCGGTTTATACTCGAGTGTCATCCATTATGATCAAGGATTTGAATAATAATGGACAGTCGGTACTT
>JAZUIL010000068.1:0-10671 GCA_045642245.1 Bacteroidales bacterium | reverse complement strand
GTCCTTCGACATCATGTAGTTAACGGTGATGAGCTTACCGATGTTACGGATAAAGTCGAGGAAGGTGAAGTCCTTCATCCAGTCGTAGTTGTTGACCAAAACGGCTGCATTAGGAGCATCACTATCGAAATCAAGGAACTTTGCGAGCTGCTTGCGAATGCACTCCTGGTTGTGACGGAGCATTGGCTCGTCAATGAGCACGCGCTCCTTAGACTTACCTGAAGGGTCTCCGATCATACCGGTAGCGCCACCGATGAGAGCATATGGCTTGTGACCACACTTCTGGAAATGACGAAGCATCATTACACCTACGAGGTGGCCGATGTGAAGCGAATCGGCAGTTGGGTCAATACCTAGGTAAGCTGAGGTCATCTCCTTCTGGAGCTGCTCCTCGGTGCCTGGCATCATATCCTGGATCATGCCACGCCACTTAAGTTCCTGAACAAAATTCTGCATAATATATAGTTTTTAAATTTTCCTGATTAAATAGCAAAGGTTTTCCCTTTTACCTTTAAAAAGCGCGCAAAGATAATGATAAAAAACGTAACTGCCAAAAATATAGGCATTTTTTCGTCCTTATTCTGACAAAACAGCTTTAGCTGGGGAGATTCTGGCTACTAAGGATGACGGACCAAGCAACACAAGTAATGTGATCAATACCGTACCAAGGTTAATCAGTACGATCATCGGAACAGTCAGATGAATCGGCACCCACTCCAGATAATATGTCGTAGGATCGAGTGTTATCACATGCCATTTATTCTGCACAAAACACAGAACCAATCCGATAATATTACCCCATAACATTCCCTGTCCGGTCAAGAACAATGCAATCCACAAAAAGACATGTCTTAATCGTCGGTTATCCAAACCCTGAGCTTTCAGGATACCGATCATCTGCGTACGCTCCAGAATAATGATAAGCAATCCACTGATCATCGTAAATGCAGCAACCACCGCAATAAGGATCAAGATGACCCACACATTGGTATCGAGAAGATCGAGCCAACTGAAAATAATAGGATTCAGCTGTTCGACGGTCTGCACATAGAATGGCGTTCCTTCACGATCTGTCGTCCCGATCAGAAGATCTGCCAGAGCATAATACCGTTCTTCAAGGCGCTCAAAATCATCGATATCAATAGACAACGCGCTCACCATATCTTCATCCCAACCACTGACTTGCTGCAGAAGCTCCTGACTGCCGATGACCATCTGCTGGTCAATCTCAGAGAAGTGTGTCTGATAGATATCTGCCACATGCAATTTTCGCACTTTCACCTTCGTATCCTCAGCTCCAAGTGCAAACGGATTAGCTTCCCTGTCAGTTTGTACGAAATAGAACGGCACTTCATCCCCCACCTTCAACTGCAATTTATCGGCAATTGGCTTGCTGAGAATCACATCACGTTCACTTTCAAACTGATATTTGATATTTGATATCTGATACGTTCCTTCTTCAGACGGCATGACTCCTTTCACGACCACGCTGAGAAAGTCTGTCTCTGACTTGATGATAGATGGCTTTGTAATAAAAGTCTCAACGTGCTGAACTCCTTCGATAGCTGATATATCATTCAGCAGACTATCACTGACACAGACAGGCGGCAATTCATAAGTCTGGTTATTGACCAACGCCTGTACCTGCAGATGACCACCGAAGCCAATGACTTTCTGACGGATCTCTGACTTGAATCCAACGACAATGCCAACCGTGATCAACATCACAGCCACACCGATAGCAATGCCAGCGATGGCAATCTTCACCGCTGGTCTTGAAACTCGACAGGCGCTCCCACTGTCAGTAGGAACGCCTTGGTCGAAGTGTATGCGCTTGGCTATGTCAAATGCTAAACTCAAAATAAATGATAAAATTAAAAAATGATAGAATTAAAAAATGCTCCTCGCTCGAAGCAGGATTTTTTTCATTTTTTAATTCTTTAATTATATCATTTCATGAATCAATCTTCCTGAGCCATGACCGTAGCCTGGTAAACCTTGATAGCCTTACCCAGCACGATCAGTGCATGCTTGAGGTCTTCCTTGTTAAGCACGTAAGCCATACGCACCTCATTCTTACCCAAGCCAGGAGTTACATAGAAGCCGTTGCCAGGAGCCATCATAACGGTGCAGCCTTCAAACTCGAAGTCGCTCAAGCACCATGCACAGAACTTCTCTGCATCATCGACTGGCAACTTCACCATCGTATAGAAAGCACCCATCGGTACTGGAGAATACACGCCATCGATGCGGTTCAAGCCATCGATCAGGAACTTACGGCGCTCTACGTACTCATCATAAGTATCGAGCATGTACTCAGGATCTGCATCGATAGAAGCCTCTGCTACGATCTGGCCGAGCAACGGTGGAGAGAGACGCGCCTGACAGAACTTCATGATATTCTGACGGACAGCCGCGTTCTTGGTGACGATAGAACCTACACGGATACCGGTCTCAGAGTAGCGCTTAGATACAGAGTCGATGAGGATGACATTCTGCTCGATACCCTCAAGGTGCATCGCAGAGATATATGGCGAACCCGTATAGATGAACTCGCGGTAAACCTCATCAGAGAAGAGGAACAGGTCATGCTTCTCCACGATGTCGCGCAACTGATTCATCTCCTTGCGGCTGTAAAGATAGCCGGTCGGATTGTTAGGGTTGCAGATCAGGATACCCTTCGTGCGAGGAGTGATGAGCTTCTCAAACTCTTCCATCGGAGGCAATGCAAAGCCTTCTTCAATAGAAGTAGGGATAGACTTGATCACCGCACCTGCGACGATAGCGAACGACATATAGTTGGCATACGCTGGCTCTGGCACGATGAGCTCATCACCTGGATTTAAGCAAGACATGAAGGCGAAAAGCACCGCCTCCGAACCACCCGTGGTGACAATGATATCTTCGAGATCAACATTGATCTTGAAACGACGATAGTAACCGAGCAACTTCTCACGCAAAGGCTTGATACCCTCTGATGGAGAATACTCCAGGATCTTACGATCGATTTTCTTCAGTGAGTCAAGACCAGCCTGCATGGTGTTGAGGTCTGGCTGACCGATGTTAAGATGATACACCTTCACGCCACGAGCCTTAGCAGCATTAGCCAATGGCACGAGCTTACGGATAGGTGAGAGTGGCATCTGTTTGCCACGTTCAGAAATATCTGGCATAATTATATTTGTCTCTCCGACAATTTACAATTTGACAATTAAAGAGCTGCAAAGATAAGTTTTTACACGCAAACTGCCAAAAAAACAGACAAAATAAATACTCTATACAGTTAGTTTTCATCATTCTGTCCTCAAAGTGGCACTCCTACTCGACTATTTTTTATTTTTCCCTTCTCCTTTTTCCCCTATTACTTCGATCTTGCATTCAGTGCAGCATGATAAGCGGCTGCATTGCGCAGATGTTCGCTATATGAAGTCGCAAAATTATGACGGCCAGAGAAATCCGGCTTAGCGCACATATAAAGATAAGTGTGTATTCTGGCGTTGAGGATCGTATCGATCGTCGCCTTGTCCACCATGCGGATCGGACCCGGAGGAAGGCCTGCATACTTATAGGTATTATAAGGCGACTCAACTTCCAGATGTGCATTGAGGATACGCTTCAAACCGAAATCCTTCAGCGCATATTTCACCGTCGGGTCGGCCTGCAGAGGCATATCGAACTGCAGACGGTTCCAATATAGCATAGCCACCATGCCACGCTCCGAACGATTCTGCGTCTCCTCCTCGGCAATACTACCCAAGATGGTTACCTCCTGAGGAGTCAATCCCCATCCATCTGCCTTGGCCACACGCGCCTCGCTCCAGAATTTCTTATATTCCTTCAGCATACGCTTCATCAGGTCCTGTGGCGTCACGTTCCAATACACCTCATAAGTATCTGGCAACAAGATGCCGATTACGTTGGCCTCATCGGTCTCAGCTTCTTTCAGGAAATCCGGATCGATCATCGCAGCGAGCAAAGAAGCGCTGTCGCACATCAGCTTCTCACTCACCCTGCCGGCCCATTGCTCCTTAAGACGGATCTCATGGAAGGTGATACGTACGGGAGTCTGCTGGCGGAAACAGATCTTCTGAGCAATGGCCCTCGCCGTCATACCGCTGTCAATGCGATAAGCACCTTCCAGGCTTCCCGCCTTCAGTTTCTCATCGAAATGATAGAGTTCCAGCGCCTGCTGGATACGCGTATCGCTCAGCACCTCAGGCATCTGCAGTTCATTCCCCACGATATAGACCCACTCGGTCTTGTTGGCGGCAGGAGTATGAGTCAGGTTATACCAAATCCAATAACCCACACCTCCTGCAGCCAGTAGCACAGCGGCCACGACAGAGAAGATCACCCATTTTGCCTTGCCACGCTGCTTTTTATTCTCTTTCTTTGTCATAATCGCAATATTTACGGGTGCAAAGATACATATTTTTTACCGTATTAGCGACATCACTCCCCCTTTTTTCGCTCAAACCTTATCTTTTTTGCAATTTTTTATCAGTAAAATTTGGAAGTTTCACGATTATCCCTTATCTTTGCACCCGCTTAAACAAACATAACCTTGTTTTTGCACAATCAGATACAATCCTGTATCCTCTGACTGGAGAGATGGGTGAGTGGCTGAAACCACCGGTTTGCTAAACCGACGAGCCTGATTAGGGCTCCACGAGTTCGAATCTCGTTCTCTCCGCTTGAAACGCTTGCATTAATTTGCAGGCGTTTTGTTTTTATATCATTCTCAAACACTTAGGGGGAAGTACGCACTTTTTTGCATGTGAACAAAAACTTTACTATTTGCGTTTGTTTGCATTTATGTGAACAAAATCGCATGAATAGAAAATTTTTGTTCACATTTTTGTTCACACCAATCTTTATTCGTATCTTTGCTAAGCGAATCTGAGGGAAATGATCCCAAAGAGGCGTTCCGGAAATAATAATCAATGTCAGCGCTGACATATTTAATATAATAGAATATGTCAAAAATTAGAAAGACGCTATCTTCAAAGATGCGTAACGATGGTAAGCTGCAAATCATGTTGCAGGTTATCATTACCAGAACATGCCGCCCGCGCATCAAGTCGGGAGTTTATACCAACCCTTCTTTATTTGACCCGAAGAAGGGAGAGATCATTGTACCCAAACGAGGCAAACTCAATCTGCCTCTTTGGGAAGAGGCCATCAATGTGCAGCGAGAACTTAATGACGAATGTAACGTCATTGAGAGAATAGTCAATGCTGCTTATGGGCATTTAGAGAATCCTACTTCAGAATGGATCGATAAAGTGCGCTCATATTATAAATTGGGGTTGCTGCTTCCTCATAAGGGATATAATGATGTCATCAATTGGGAAAGCATCGAGAATGCTTTCGAAGAGGCTAAAGCTACAGAAGAGGCAGTCAAAGCTTCGATTGTAAGTACACCTACTGCCTTTTCTTCTTTGACCGACATTCATAAGATCTTTGATTATTATGTCGATCATCATAAGCGAGCTAATACTCAGGAGCCAATGAGTAAAACTCGTCGTGGCCAGTATCAGACATTGTCTCGACTGATTCAACGTTTTGAACTTTACGTCCAGGCAACAAGAGATCCGAAGTACAGCTTTGACTATAACACGATCGACCATTTTGACCTGGATGCTCTTCGTGACTATCTCCGCAATGAGGCAACACTAGCCAAGGCAGATCCTGAAATCTTCTCAGAGATTGAGAAGAAGGCTCCACTGTCGCTTAGCCTTAAGCAGAAGCGACCACTCTCTGACCGTGGAAGCAACTATCTGGCTAAGCTGATGAAGAATCTCAAATGCGTTTTCAGCTGGATGAATGAGAATGACATCACGGCGAATCTTCCGTTCAAGAAGTTCGAGACAGGTGAGCAAGTTTATGGCCGTCCTATCTATCTCACGAAAGAAGAACGCAATATAATTGCTGATGCTGATTTTTCTGATCAGCCTCTGACATTGCAGGAACAGAGAGATATCTTTGTCTTTCAGTGCCAGGTAGGATGTCGTGTGTCTGATCTCAAAGAGCTACGTCCTGAGAATGTACACGATGGTATCTTGGAATATGCACCTAAGAAGACTTCCCACAATAGCAACCCTATCAATCCTCGTGTACCATTGACGCCTCAAGCGCTGGAAATCATTGAGAAGTATAAGGATAATCCTTTCCGACAGGGCCGTCTTTTACCATTCATCTCAGATCAGAAATATAATGAATACATCAAAGATATCTTTCGTGTAGCAGGCATCACACGTTTAGTATATTGGCGAAATCCTCGCACAGATAGATACGAACTCAAACCTATCAATGAGGTTGCCTCAAGCCACATGGCACGAAAGACCTTTGTTGGTACCATATATAAAGAGGTGAAAGATCCGAGCCTTATCAGCCGCATGTCTGGACACTCGGAGAATAGCAAATCTTTCAGCCGCTATCGTGATATTGACGATGATGATCTGAAGGAGGTGATTGGGAAGATTGGATGATGTTTTTTTTGCAATCCATTTGTTCCGAAAGTACGAGCAAATGGATTATTTTTGTCTTTATTTTATCTTTTTTACGACAAAGAATTCACTATTTTATAAATAATGTGTATCTTTGCAGCGTCTCCACTCCGGATACCTTGTTATTGCGAGGTGGGTGGTGTGGGGATACATACATAAAAAAAGCGTTTACTGACGCTTTGTCTTTGGCTTCACTGAACTTCGCAACTTCAATACTCAGTCAAAGAACAAAGCAACGTAGATGCTTCCATGGGTGCAGTGTACCCTATCATTCTCGTATCCGTATGGGCAGGAGAATAGTAGGTCTATACAATAATCCGGCGTGGAGGCTTCGCGTTGCTCGTTCTACTGAGTAAGGCAATGCGAAGGCCTAGTGAAGCGGGACGAGTGACAAGTAGGTCTCCCCGCTTTTTGTATTTTTATTGGGAGACATGTTTCATCTATAATGTCTCCTAAATTATGACGAACTGGAAACTGAACCCAAATTACTCGAATACAGAATACCGTTTTGCGATAATGCTAACAGTCTCTTTGTTAGCGCTAGCCCTTTATCGTGTTTTTCTCAGCTTTTTTGAAGATAACACTTCTATTTATAACGGATTTATTATTTCTGACTACATGATAAACTATCAAGGCGGTTTTGTCCGCCGTGGTTTGATAGGAGAAATCATGTATCAGATTTTCCAAATCCATCCTTATTCTTTCCATACCGCCATTCTTTATCTAGATTTATTTTCCTGGGCGGTTCTGCTAGTAATCTCCGCTAAAATATGCTTAGAAAAAAAGCTGTTGCCAATTTATCCACTCGCAATCTTCATGGGAACACTCTCATATCGTAGAGACTTTATGATGATTGTGATAGCATATTTTGTTTATCTGCTACTCATTAAATACTTGAGTACAAAATGTAAATCTTTTTTTGTTGCTAGCTGTGCTCTTACCATTTTATCAATCCTAATATATGAACCTTCATTTTTCTTTATTGTCCCAATATCTGTTCTAGTTTTTTGGAATTCAATAAAAGAAGAAACTCCATATTATCAAATCAAAAGGATAGTTAAAGCTTATACTCTACCCGTAGCAGCAATGATTCTTGTATGCTTGGCAAAAGGATCAAATACAGTTGCTACTTCGATATGGAATTCTTGGATGCCATTATTTGATCATATTGGCAAGGAATACCTGCCTGATCACATTCCTGCGGCAATCAACTTTCTTGAACGCCCAACTGGAGAAGTCTTTAAATTCCATTTAGACTTAAATTTCCATTTGTGGGATAATAAATGTTTTTTATATATTACAGGATCTCTTTTCTTTTTCATTCTCAGTTATTATCTAACGACACGAGCACCTCGTAAACAAGCTGCATCCCAATCCGAATACTTACTATTGAGTGACCTATATATTGCTCAATTTGTTTGTTTGCTACCAATGTTTTCAGTTTTATCATGCGACTTTGGAAGAACCATATATTACGTAATACTAACAAGTTATTTTTTAACCTATTTATTATTGAAGAATGGAATTCAAATGGAAATACCTGTCATCCACACTATTTCTGTTAAGATGCAGTCATTATTTAGTCATCGATTTTTTTTCAACAACATCTGGAGTTATACAATCTTGTTGTTTATAATTCCATACAATATTGCCTGCGGTATTTCTATTTTTCACCCTTTATGGAATGAATATGAACCTATGCTTATGCCAAAACTACGAATAATACTCAACATTTTAGGCTTATGATCTCCCCTTATATACGTTTACTTCGTCCACAACAATGGCTAAAGAATGGATTTGTTCTGCTACCAATATTCTTTGGTCAGCAGATGCTTGACTCGTCTTTGTGGGCACCAGTATTGGCTGCTTGTCTATCATTCTGTTTTGCATCAAGCGGCATCTATTGCCTAAACGATATCTGTGATGTAGAAATGGACAGATTACACTCAAAGAAGCGAACACGCCCTATTGCAAGTGGGGCGATCAGTACAAATAAGGGGTATCTGGTTATGGTGTGCTGTTGGTTACTTGCTGTTTCTCTTGCTTGGGTCGCTGGTCTTTCCTTGTCGGTTTCCCTCAGTAGCCTTACAATTATTATTATATACATTATCCTGAATGTAGCTTATTGTTACCAGTTAAAGCATTATAGCATTGTTGATTTATTCGTTATTTCATCTGGTTTCGTATTCAGAATAATTCTTGGAGGTTTGGTTACTGAAATACCTCTATCTAAGTGGATTGTGCTGATGACATTCCTCTTAGCTTTGTTCATTGCCATTGCCAAAAGAAGGGATGACGTTATCGTCTATGAATCAAAAGGAGTTAAACTTAGAGGCAACATTGCTCGATACAATCTAACATTTATGAACCAAGCACTGAGTATCGTGGCGAGCATTACTATGGTATGTTATATAATGTATACCGTATCAGATGAGGTTGTAAGTCGAGTCGGGAGCCATTATATTTACGCAACTTCTGTCTTTGTATTAGCAGGCATAATTCGTTATCTTCAAGTCACTTTAGTGGATGCTCGTAGCGGAAGCCCAACAAAAATACTATTAAAGGATAGGTTTATACATTGTTGTATATTGGGTTGGTTGACTCTTTTCTGTATCCTTCTATATCTCTAATCTATGCCAAAAAGAAATATTGCAGCATTTGATTTCGATGGAACTCTGACGAGTAAGGACACATTCCTTGAGTTCATTGCTTTTGTCTTTGGACATAAGAAACTACATCTTACCTTTGCGCTGTTCTCTCCCATTCTTTTGTTGATGAAACTTGGATTATTTCCCAATTGGAAAGCCAAGCAACTAGTATATTCCTGGTTTTTCAAAGGGATGGATTACAATCATTTCTGTAATCTAGGAAAGTCTTTTGCAGAGAAAATCAAGGAAATGAGAAATGAAGAAGGAATGAACCTACTTCAGATACAGAAGCAAGCAGGAGCAGACATATATATTATTACTGCAAGCGTTGAAGAATGGGTAAAACCGTTCTGCCAACTTCTTAATGTCAAAGGTGTCATAGCAACAAAGGTAGAGTTCGATAATAATGGATTGCTAACTGGCAGATTCCTGACTCATAATTGCTATGGACAAGAAAAAGTCAACAGGTTGCTCGTAGTAGAACCCGAGAGAAATCAGTATGAGCTTTTTGCATGTGGCGATAGTAAAGGAGATAAAGAATTATTGATGTTCGCGGATAAGGCTGTCAAAATTAGGAAGAAAAACGAGTTTCTGCGCTTTTGCATCGTTGGTTTTGTCTGCACCCTTGTCGACGCTATTATTTTTTATGCATTCAATTCTTTCTTTAGTTATCAGATTTCGCTGGTAAGTGGATATTTGATAAGCCTTATACTAAACTATTATCTTACAATCCATTGGACATTCAACAGCCAATCAAATCTAAAAAAAGCTGTGAGGATTGTACTTGCGCATCTTTTTAATCTTTTCGTCGTCCGCATGGGATTAATGTCCGTGTTTGTAAACATTTGCGAAGTTAGCAACATAACTGCGTATATCCCAACTCTTTTGATCAGCGTAATAACAAACTTTATAATAATACGATTTGTGGTAAAACACGATACTTCGCGAATCTCAAAATGACCTGTATAAATTGGTAGTAAAAGGCATCCTTTTCTATGATGTCTTTTTTTGGAGATGAGATGTCTATATGCTATATGCCTGTTGTGAAACAAGCACATAGCACATATGTTTATTATCTTTTGCGTCCGTTCTTATACCCACCACCATTCACTATGTTATAGGCATGTCTGAACATACGGCGCAGATAGTCACGTTCCGTCTCTTCCGGATTCTTTCCATCCCAGCCATGATCGGAAGATCCGCCACCACCTCCGCCAGAACATGTCGGGGTCGTTACTTGGTTTATGAGCTGCACAAAGACTGATACTACACTATTTCTGAATTGAGGACTCTCTGCTTCTTCCCGATCCCAGCCGAAATCTATTGACAGAATCTGAGAAAGGTATGCCGATGACAGCTCGAAAGCATTGAGTCCGTACTCTTTTGCCCGATCCATCTCTGATGTAAGGGAAAGAGCAAAAGGGACAGAGGCATATTCTCCATATAAACGGAAATGACCTCCAAATTCTCCGACCTCTCGAAGCTCCATGTTGGTAAGCCACTGCTTGTCTGGC
>JAZUIL010000067.1:0-12585 GCA_045642245.1 Bacteroidales bacterium | reverse complement strand
AGTATTGTGTTATTTAAATATTCTTTATCTCAATGAGAAAGCTTTTATCTCTCATTGTAATGTTTATCCTTAGCATTACAATGTTGATGGCTCAGGACCGCACCGTGACTGGTGTTGTCACTTCTGCCGAAGATGGAGAATCGGTTATCGGTGCTTCAGTTGTTGTAACTGGCACAACCATCGGTACCACTACCGATATTGATGGTAACTTCTCCCTCAGTGTTCCTCAGAATGCTCAGACCCTTACCGTTTCTTACATCGGTCTGACTACTCAAGTTGTAAAGATTGGCAAAGGCAAGCTCACCATCGTTCTTTCAAGCGATGAGGAGGTTCTTGACGAGGTCGTAGTCACTGGTTACGGCGTTACCAAGCGTAAGGCCTTCACCGGTTCTGCTACCACTGTTGGCAGCGATCAGTTGCGTGCTCGCGCTGATGCTAATGCCATCAACTCTCTCGAAGGTTCAGTTCCTGGTCTTCAGATGAACATGACCACTGGTCAGCCTGGTGCTCAGGCTAACGTCTTCATCCGTGGTCGTAACTCTTTGAACTCTGGTACTCAGCCTCTCTACGTAATCGACGGTGTACCTATCAACTCAGACGCTATGGGTGGTGGTTCAGGTATCTCTCCTATGGCTTCAATCAACTCTGCTGATATTGAGACCATGACCGTCCTCAAGGATGCTACCGCTACTTCTATCTACGGTGCTCGTGCTGCTAACGGTGTAATCGTTATTACCACCAAGCGCGGTCAGTCAGGTAAGCCAAAGACCAACTTCAACATGCGTCTCGGTTTCCAGACCCTCCCTGTATTTAAGAAGGACTATCAGGTAGTCAACAGCAAGCAGTATTGGGAGCTCGCTGAGGAGGCTCTCCTCAACCACTATAAGGACGATCCAAATCGTTCATACATCGGTCGTTATGGCTATAGCGCAGATATCGCTGGTGCTGATGAGTTGATCGGCGACTTCTATGGCTATGACAAGAGCAAGGGCATCGACACTGACTGGATGGCAGAATCTACTCGCAATGGTTTCTTCCAGGAGTATGGCGTTGACGTTTCAGGTGGTGGTGCTAACGAGAACGCTCCTAAGTACTTCACCTCATTCAACTACCTCTCACAGGATGGTTTCATGTTGGGTAAGGACCTCGAGCGTTACAGCTTCCGTCTCAACCTCGACCACAAGCCAAACAAGTGGGTAGGCTACGGTGCTAATGCTAACGTTTCTTACACTCAGATCAACAATGGTCTTGGTGGTGGTTACTTCTCAGATCCTTTGACCCAGGTTTACATGCTTAACCCTAACATCCCAGTTCGTGATGAGAACGGCGAGTATGTACTTGATACCAACACCGACTACAACCCTGTAGCTCTTAAGGATCCAAAGCGTGGTAACAAGGATATCCAGAAGAACTGGCACGTCCTCGGCTCTGCTTACATCACCATCAACTTGATGAAGGATCTCGTCTTCAAGTCACAGGTCAGCATGGATGCTCACCTCGTAGACGAGCTCTCATACACCGGCTTCCTCGCTGCTGAGGGTGCTGAGGAGAATGGTTACTCTACCCAGCGTAACATCATGCGTACACTTGGTAATATCACCAACACCCTCAACTACCTCACCGACTTCAAGGAGGATCACCATGTAAATCTCCTCCTCGGTCAGGAGAGCAACCAGACTCACCTCAAGAACAGCTCTGCTTCAGTATCTAACTACCCAGTTGATGACCTCATCGAGCAGACCCTTGCTTCTTCTTACACTGGTGCAAGCACCGCTCAGTACGACCTTTGCTTGAACTCATTCTTCGCAAATGCTCAGTACGACTATGCTAACAAGTACTACGCTTCTGCTAGCTGGCGTCGTGACGGTTCTTCACGTTTCGGTAAGGACAACCGTTGGGCTAACTTCTGGTCAGTGGGTGCTAAGTACCGTCTCTCTGCAGAGGACTTCATGAAGAGCACCGAGAACTGGCTCACCAACATGACCATTCGCGCAAGCTATGGTACAACTGGTAACCAGGAGGTTGGTCAGAACACCTTCGCAAACGGTGAGGGTAGTACTTCTGCTTGGTATTCAGCTCGTAACCTCTATGGCTTCGGTACCAACTATAACGGCCAGCCAGGTTCATATCACATGCAGACCGGTAACCCTGGTTTGAAGTGGGAGGAGACTGACAAGTTCAACGTAGGTATTGACCTCACTCTCTTCAACCGTATTGATTTCACCGTTGAGTACTACAACCACACTACCAGCGACATGGTATTCGCTGTTCCAACTTCATTGACCACTGGTCTTGGTGAGACCTACCAGAACCTCGGTGAGTTGAAGAATACCGGTTGGGAGTTCCAGTCAACCATCGGTTTGATCCGTAACAACAAGCTTACTTGGGATCTCACCCTCAACGCTGCATACAATAAGAATGAGATGACCAAGATGGCTTCTGCAGGCGCTATCGTCAGCGGGCAGCAGATCATCGAGGTTGGTTATCCAATCTATGAGTTCTATCAGCAGGAATGGGCAGGTGTTGATCCTCAGACCGGTGAAGGTATGTGGTATCTTAACGAAACTGGTGACGAGACCACCAAGGACTACAACCAGGCTAAGAAGCGTCACCTCGGTTGCGCTTCTCCAAAGTGGCAGGGTTCAATCAGCTCTTCTTTGAAGTGGAATGGCTTTGACCTCAGCGTTCAGTTCAACTATGCTACTGGTGGCAAGATCTACGGTAACTGTCTCCGTTATGACGAGCAGTCAGGTGCAAGCTGGATGGATACATTCACCAACTACGTATACGAGAACCGTTGGAAGAGCCCACAGGAGCCAGGTAACGGTCAGGTACCTAAGATGACCGCTGCTTCTACCTCATGGAACAAGGCTTCTTCTCGTTTCCTCATGGATGGCGACTACTTCAAGTTTAAGAACTTGACCGTTGGCTATAGCATTCCTAAGAAGTTGCTCAAGAAGGCTTATCTCAACAATGCACGTGTTTACTTCACTGGCGAGAACCTCTTCACTACTTCGGCTAAGAACTACCGTGGTACCGATCCTGCTTCTGTAAATGCTGCAGGTACCATGTGGTGGAACTACCCACAGCCACGAATCTTCACCTTCGGTCTTTCAGTCGGTTTCTAATCATTAATTGGACGTATAACAATGAAAAAAATATATAATGTATTGATGACACTTGCACTGGTTGGTGCGGTTTCATCTTGCGACATGGACACTGATATCTATCAGTACAAGGACGCAGAAGGTGCATTCAGCTCTGTTAAGGACTTGTCTAATGCTATCAATGGTGCATACTACTACACTGGCTACTATGGTTTCATTGGCCGTGACGTAGTTGCTATCGGTGACATCATGTCAGGTCTCTGCAAGGGTTCTGAGGCTAAGGGTTGGTACGCTGCTATCGGCTCATACTCTATCACCACTTCTGAGGCTGAGTTCAAGCGTGCATATTCTACCATGTATAAGGTCATCGACCAGACCACCCGTATCATCAACAATGGTCAGGGTGTCATCGGTGCAGAACAGTTCATCGACGAGGCTTATGGTCTCCGCGCTCTTGCTAACTGGTACCTTGTTAACCTCTTCGCTCTTCCTTATCACAGCGGCGAGAACAACCTCGGTATTGTTTTGGTTGACGAGAAGCCTATCGAGCCATTCCAGGAGCTTCATCGTGCTTCAGTAGGTGAGACCTACAAGCTCATCGAGAAGGATCTCAATGCAGCTATTGCTGGTTTCCAGAAGGATGGTGACCGTGGTGCATTCTATATGAACCTCGGTGCAGCACAGGCACTCAAGGCACGTGTCGGCCTTGACAAGAAGGATTATTCTTCTGCAGCATCTGCTGCTCAGGCTGCTATTGCATGGAAGAACACTGGTAACGCTGACGCTGCTGATAACATCCCAAGCAACGACAACTACCTTACCATGTGGTTCACAGGTGCAGCTACCGTAGCTATGAGTGAGGAGGATATCTTCACCATCGTACAGAGCTCTGCAGACAACAATGGTTCTTCTTCACTCAGTACTCTTTACGGTTCATACGAGAACACCCTTTCTATCTGGACAGAGAGCGTATTTGATCATGAGAACGATATCCGTTGGCAGCTCATCGATCAGGAGGCAGCTTGCGGTCTTCAGCCAATGAAGTATCGTGGTACTCCTACCAGTATCTATGCTAACAACCTCCCAGTATTCCGCAAGTCAGAGATGGCTCTTATCCTCGCAGAGGCTTATGCTCAGCAGGGTGATTTGGAGAAGGCTAAGAACTATCTTACCTATACTGCTAAGCGTAATTTGAAGTTTGAGGAGGACATCCTTCCTACCCTCAACACTGCAGATGACATCATGGCATTCCTCCAGAACGAGCGTATCCGCGAGTTCATCGGTGAGGGTCACTACTGGTTCGACGCTCGTCGTCTCGGCTACAAGGTTCAGTCAAACTACTACAATGAGTTCGACATCCAGAAGTTCCTCCTTCCTATCCCAGAGGACGAGATGTCAGCAAACGTAGGTGTTGAGCAGAATACTGACTGGTCGAACAACGTACCTAAGAAGTAAAAGTTTTCTCACAATAATCAGCAGAAGGCATGTGCATTTTGTACATGCCTTTTGCTATTTAGTATAGTCAAATATGAGTGTTTTCTGCAGCAATAAATAGTTTTCATGCTTCTTTTTTACCAATATTTTCAAATATTATATATATTTGTCGCTCGTATACACGTAAAAACTGAAATGAAAAAGATACTTGTTTTACTCCTTGCTGCAATAATCAACATTACGGCTTTTGCGCAGACGAACCCAGACATTATTGAGTTCGTCTTCATCTCTGACACCCATAAATATGGGCCAAGCGCAGATGTACGTTATGCAGATGAGAACATAGCCGCCTACGTAAAATACTGTCAGGAGAATCCAAACATTAAGTTTGCCATCCATGGTGGTGACTTCATGAACGCTTATGACACCAACCACAAGCAGGCTCTCTTCTGCTTGGAGCGTGCACGTCAGGACTTCGTAGGTATTGGAGTACCATTCTATGCCACCAAAGGCAATCATGACTGTAACGGCAAGCAGCGTACGGCAGATGGTCGTCGTGATGGCACACAGATCGTCACAGACCATGAGTTCTTCCAGATCTTCAGTCCACTCTCTCCGGCCAATCCATTAGCAGACTCCACGGATGTCGTCTACGACAAACTTAACCGAGAGGGCAATTATTTCTATCGTGATTTCCCAGAGCAGAAGTTCCGCATGATCGTCCTCAACGATTATGACCGCGATTCACTCGAGTATTTCGGTTATCATGAATATCAGGCTAAGTGGATAGCAGAGCAGGCGCTCAACTTCACAGACAAGGAGAATCCTGAGGAGTGGTGTTTCATCATGTTAGGACACGGACTTTCGGTCAACCTGTACGAGCATCCTATCAACCGTATCATCCACGCCTATGTACGTGGCGAGTTGCTCGAAGACAGTGACCATGGCGTTTCTTATAGAGCCGACTATCATAACCAGAAGCGCGCTAAGATGGTAGCATTCCTTGCCGGCCATCAGCATGAGGATATGTATCAGCAAACAGAGGACTACAACATGATCACCATGACCCGCGGTTTTGCCACAGGTGGTGAGGTAGACAGCAATCCTATTTGTTTCAGTCATTATACACTCAACGTTCGAGAGAAGACACTTTATGAAGAACGTATCGGCCGTGGTCGAAGCAAACTCTATAGCTACGATCCACATCGACAGCTCTGGCCAGTAGAGTCATTCTCTGGAGCAGAAGGTATGGGTAGCCTGACACAGGGTGGCAAGAACGGTCGTATCATCACCGTCACCAACCTGAAGGACAGCGGAGAAGGAAGCCTCCGTTGGGCCATCGAACAGAAAGGTAGCCGAACGATCCTCTTCGACGTAGCTGGAGACATTAACTTGAAGTCACCTCTCGTCATCGACAACGATAGCATCTCTATCCTCGGTCAGTCAGCTCCAGGCGAAGGCATCTGCCTCAAGGGAGCACCTATCAAGATTCTGGCCAGTGAGGTCATCATGCGATATCTCCACATCCGTCCAGGCCGACAGGCAAACGGAGAGCGTGTAGACGCTATCAGTGATGGTGAGTTCGGTCAGCACAACGTGATGCTCGATCACCTCTCAATCAGCTATTTCAATGGTCATGCAGTGGCATTCCGTCGTTGTATGGATGTCACCGTGCAGTATTGTATCATCTCACACATGCTGCACAATGACCTCAAGAATACAGCAGACGAGCCTGCGGCTGTCCTGGCAGGTGGCTTCATGTCAACCTATTATAAGAATCTCATTGCCAACTGCGCCAACGCTATGATGTTCCCTAACGAGGAAGGTCAGAACCGCTGGATCCACGTACTCCGCAACATGTTCTACAACTGGAAGGATCATGCCATGTATGGAGGTGGACGTCAAGGTGAGATAACCATCGAAGAGAATGTGATGTATCCTGGTCCTGCCACGGTCGATTCACTTCATATCCTCGACGTAGCAGAAGACGGTACCGGACGTTACTACGTCAGCTGGAACTTCATGAAAAATCGTGAAGACCTCAATTCGAAGAACTGGATGATGGTCAATGACCGCGATGCCATGCCATACATCCCACTCGATTATGACGAAGCAGAGCGTGCTAAGATGCATCCAGTACAGCGTCCACAGCAAGGCACATTCGGCACCACCTGTACCACTATCGCAGCCTTCCACTACAAACCTGTATGGAGTGGCAAGACCGCTGTTGCCATCTATCGTGACATCATGCTGACAGTCGGCTGTAGTCGCATCAGGGACTCTTACGACACAAAGCTTCTCGACCAGGTTCGCAAGGAAGAAGTATATGGTAGCAAGAACGGACTGATCACCGATACCAGCAAGACGCTCGGTTGGCCAATAATCAAGTCAGCTAAGGAAGTCAAGCCAGAACTGACCGCAGACAATGTCATTCAGTGGTCAGAAGATCGTGTAAAGCAGGAGAAGTCCATCGTCATCCTCTTTGAGTCGACCACCATGGGCCACCTCGACATGTATCCACGCCTTGAAGGCTACCACAACGCTATCTCAGCAGATACAGCACACGTAGCCGTTGTCAATGGTGGAGACTTCCTCTTTGGAGACGTGCTTGCAACAGCCTCGCGAGGCAAGACCATCGTTGATATGATGAAGTATACTCACTATGATGCCATCACGCTTGGCAACATGGACTTCTCATACCCTGTATCAAACATCAAGGAGATCATCAAGCCTCTGGGTCAGAACATCACTTTGTGCAACCTGGTTGATACTAAGAACAAGAAACCAGTATTCGATCCATACATCATCCGCGAATACGGCAGTCGCAAGGTAGCCTATGTCGGCATCATCTCGCCAAGCGTCCTTACCAAGTATTCTTCTGCATTCAAAGACAATCAGGGCAAGACACAGTATAACGTCATTGAGACCGGACTCGTAGAACTGGTTCAGAAGACTGTCGATGACGCTCGCAAGGCAGGTGCAGAATACGTGATTGCTTTACCACACTTCGACAACGAAGAAGGCGAAGACCCTGTCGAAGTAGAGCGCCTTATCTCACAGACTCGAGGCATTGATATCGTCCTGTCATTCGGTGGCAGAGTCATCAACAGCAAGATTCAGAACCTCGATGGCAAGAAGATCTTCTACTCAAGTCCAGAAAGCTCACTACAAAGCATCAGCAAAGTCATCATTGCCAACGACGGAATCATCACCACAGAGAATATTCCTGCCAGCAAGATGCTCTTTAAGAGCTCGAACTCAACTCACATGCTTGATAGCATCAACGCTCAGTTCAACGAGTTCATCAATTCGAAGATTGCAGATTGCACCGTCAATATCACAGGCCTTGGCTCAGATGGTCGCTACGTCCTCGGTTACGAATACAATGCAGGCAACCTTGTAGCAGATGCATGCTACGCAGTTTCTGAAGACTGTGACGTAGCTTTTGTCAACTCAGGCAGTATCCGTGCCAACCTTGAGCCAGGAACCATCACTCGAGGCGACATCCTCAAAATGGTACCATACGACAACCGCCTTGTGACATTCAAGATGAAAGGCTCGGCCCTTCAGAAGCTGTTCGATGGTGTGGCACAGAAGCATCCGAATCATATGGGAGGATTCCTGATTCCTTCAGGCTTACAATACACCATTCACAAAGGCAAATATGCCTCAGACATCGAAGTCCTGAACAAGACTAAAGGCGCCTACGAGCAACTGGAACCTGAGGCTTATTACAACGTTGTCTGCACAGACTTCAACCTCAAGGACGCTAACTATGGCGATGTCTTTAAGGAGATCCTCGACGTCAAGGAGCTTGGCATCCGTTACTCAGAGGCTTTGATGGAATATATTGAGAAAGACCTCAATGGCAATATCGGAAAGCTCTACGCAGACATCAAGCATCAGATTTCCTTTGCCGAGTAAGCAAGTACCTGTTCACAAGGATACATATAAAAACATCTCCACCCTCATTACAGCATTGTAAATTGGGTGGAGATGATTTTTCTTTATTATTATCGACAATCGCTAGTTGCGACTTGTTCTATTCAAGTGTATGAGTTTATTTCAGGAAAGCGAAGAATACAGCCAGCAGGATGCAACCGAAAGCCACAAAGTGATTCCACTGGATAGGCTCACCCTTGAACATCAAAGTCACGATCACAGTAAAGATCACGAGCGACAGCGCCTCCTGAATGATCTTAAGCTGCATCAATGAATAAGGACCTCCATTGATCTGAGAGCCAATACGGTTAGCAGGGATCATAAACGAATACTCCAGCAATGCCAGACCCCACGAAAGCAGAATCACCAGATAGAGCGGCCAGTCCTTGACCTGAGGATACATCTGCTGCAGTTTCAGGTTACCATACCACGCGAAAGTCATGAAAACATTTGACACACAAAGCATCAAAACCGTAAGGATTGCACGAGACATATTATAGCGCGAAGAATAAAGTGTAAATATAGAGCGTAGAGTGAGATGAAAAGCATAAAGTTTTCAAAATCGGGCGCAAAGATAACGAATATATTTTTAATTTGGACAGATAATGCAAGAAAACTGCCAAAATATTTTGAAATCAGTTAAAAACGCTCTATCTTTGCCAAGTCTATTGCTATAGGCAATACATCAGAATGCAAATCCCCATTTGTTGCTTTAAGGTAAGAAATCCACAATGAATCCATACAGAATCACAGTTAAGATAGGTTCCAACGTCCTGACCCGTCAGGATGGCACACTCGACGTAACCCGCATGTCGGCCATCGTCGATCAGGTCGCTGCGTTGCATAAGCAAGGCGTTCAGCTCATCCTTGTCTCATCAGGAGCCGTAGCCAGTGGCCGATCAGAACTCAAAGGCAAAGTCAATACAGAGAAGCTTGAGACCGTCGATCAGCGACAGCTCTTCTCAGCCGTTGGTCAGGCCAAGCTCATCAACAAATACTACGAGCTTTTCCGTGACCATGGCATCTCATGCGGACAGGTCCTTACCACCAAAGAGAGCTTCGGCAGTCGCGGACACTATCTCAATCAGAAGAACTGTATGGAGGTGATGCTCAGCCAGGGCATCGTCCCTATCGTCAACGAGAACGATACAATCTCAGTCACCGAGCTCATGTTCACCGATAACGACGAGCTCTCAGGCCTCATTGCCACCATGATGGATGCCAGCACGCTCATCATCCTCAGCAACATCGATGGCGTCTATACCGGAGATCCAAAGGATCCAGCCTCACAGCTCATCCCAGTCATCGAGAGCGATTCGAACATCAGCCAGTATATCCAGACCGCCAAGAGCTCCTTCGGCCGTGGAGGCATGATCACCAAGCAGCGAATAGCACGCAAAGTAGCTGCAGAAGGCATCGAAGTCATCATCAGCAACGGCAAACGCGATGGCGTATTGCAGCAGCTCATCAACATCGATCCTTCCACAGGCCTCAACCACATCGCACCTGGCACACTCTGTACCCGCTTCCGTCCAGAAGCACATAAGACCAGCAGTGTCAAGAAGTGGATTGCACATTCAGAGGACTTCAGCAAAGGAGCCCTCTATATCAACGAAGGAGCCGCTAATGCCCTCTACAGCAATCAGGCAGCCTCACTCCTCCCTGTCGGTGTCACACGCATCGAAGGTGAGTTTGACGAAGGCGATCTCGTCCTCGTCAAAGCAGAAGCCACAGGTCAGACCTTAGGCGTCGGTCAGATAGACTGCAGCTACGAAGAAGCACAGAAGCTCGTAGGTCAGAAAGACCAGAAGCCATTCATCCACTACGATTACTTGTGGCTGGAATAAAAGAACTATCCATCTTTGGTCATGGCATATCTGCCACAGTACCGTAGAAGAGATGAGAACGCCAATGATTACATTTTGGAATATAAAACAATTCGTTATGAAGAAACTTAGAACCCTGGCCTCACTGATGACCCTGACTCTGGCACTGCCCCTCTCTGCGCAGGATTTCGGATACGCGAAAGACAAGGCTTTCTATAAGGCTCACTGGGGTGAGATCGTCAAGGAGCTGGAGGAGACACATATTATGGAGAATGCTCAGTATATCCTCTATGACTTCGACAATGACAAGTCGGCCGAGCTGTATCTGTGGTTCGAGATGGGCGATGAAGTCTTCTATTCGATCAAGGATAATCAGCTGACCCGCCTGAGCGCCAAGGACCCTCAGCTCTATGAGCAGATGAACCTGGATTACTTCACGCCTCATTATATGGCACCCTGCCAGCTGTTGCTCGACAAGCCACTCAACCCGCAACTGAACACAGAGCAGCATATCTATGACCGCTTCGAGCTGCCTCATATCTGGTTCAAGCTCCATCCGAAGGTGGAGGGCAAGTTCAATATCAAGACGGCTATCGACGCTATCAGAAGCTTCGACTGCGACGTGGTGGAGGAGGCGTTGTATTCGCTCGTCTCAGGCGCATATGAGAAGGAAAGAATAAAGGAGTTTGTCGTGGATCCTGCCAACGGCTATGCATGTATCAGATACAACACACCGACGATGAATATGCTGGAGTGCTGCTACTGGAACATGGACAACGGTCAGAAGCTCTTCGCCTTGCACTATCATGTGAGCGACAGGCTCAACGGTGAGGTGGTATGGCTCGAACAGACGATGTTTATGACCTACGACCCGAAGACCCAGTATATGACTCCGGTAGTGGCTCCGATAGAGGGCTTTGACTTCCGCTTCGACTGTAACTTCAGCCTTCCACGCCGCGGCAAGAACATCTCTCTCTCAGGTCCTGAAGAGGCTGAGCTGCAGTGGAACGGTAAGGGATTCACCTTCCACTTCATCGGATAATGACCATAGGCAAAGCAGGCTATCGCAAAAGATGCCTGTAGATAAAAAAACAAAAAACCCGGATCTGTTTCCAGATTCGGGTTTTGTATTTTGTGTGACTTAGATTAAGCCTCAGCAACAACAGTGAAAGGTACCTCAACGGCAACCTCACGATGGAGCTTAACAGTAGCGGTGTACTCGCCGAGAGCCTTAACGGTCTCGATGATAACCTGCTTGTGCTCAACCTTAGCACCCTTAGCTGCAAGAGCATCAGCGATGTTCTGGCTGGTAACTGAACCGAAGAGCTTGCCCTCCTCAGATGCCTTAACAGCGAACTCGAGAGCGCCACAAGCCTTAACTGCCTCAGCGAGTGCCTCAGCGTCAGCCTTGATCTTAGCCATCTTGTTAGCCTGCTGCTTCTGCTTCTCAGCGAGCTGCTTGAGAGCTGACTCGGTAGCGAGGATAGCCTTCTTGGTTGGGATAAGATAGTTGCGGCCATAGCCGTTCTTTACCTCTACAACGTCGTCCTTATAACCAAGGTTCTGGACGTCTTCAATGAGAATAATCTTCATAATCGGTGTCTAAAATTTACTTGGTTAATAATTACTTCATCATATCGCAAACATATGGAAGGAGTGCGATCTGGCGTGCACGCTTTACAGCGGTAGCAACGCGACGCTGGAACTTCAAAGAAGTACCGGTGATGCGACGTGGGAGGATCTTGCCCTGCTCGTTCAAGAACTTCTTGAGGAACTCAGGATCCTTATAGTCGATGTACTTGATACCGCTCTTCTTGAAACGGCAATACTTCTTCTTCTTAACGTCAACTGACACTGGGGTCAGGTAGCGGATTTCTGTATTCTCTGCCATGATTATGCCTCCTGTGCTTTAGCTGCCTTGAGTGAACGACGCTTTGCAGCATACTCTGCAGCGTACTTGTCATTCTTGACGGTCATGAAACGGATCACACGGTCAGTGCGACGGAAATAAGTCTCGAGCTTAGCAACTGCGTTGCCTTCGCCATCAAACTCCATGAAGAAGTAGAAGCCAGTAGATTTCTTCTCGATAGGGTAAGCAAGCTTCTTCATACCCCAAGCCGCCTCGTTAACGAGCGTACAGTTACGCTTAGCGAGCTCAGCCTTTACAGCTTCTACCGTTTCCTTTACCTGTGCATCAGATAAAACGGGAGTCAAAATGAAAACGGTTTCGTAATGATTCATTTTAATTTGAACCTTAAGTTGTAAAATAATTGCAT
>JAZUIL010000066.1:0-3558 GCA_045642245.1 Bacteroidales bacterium | reverse complement strand
CTCGCTGCTGCCTCTGCGGGCTGTAAGGGTATTCACACGACCATCAATGGCCTTGGCGAACGTGCTGGCAACGCGTCTCTCTCATCTGTAGTTGCAGTTCTCCACGATATGCTGAAAGATGCTGAGACAACGATCAACGAGGAGTCGATTAACACAATCAGCCGCATTGTAGAGAGCTACTCTGGTATCGGCACTGCAGCCAACACGCCCATCGTCGGAGAGAATGTCTTTACTCAGACGGCAGGTGTTCATGCAGATGGAGACAAAAAAGGCAAGCTCTACGTCAACGCGCTCCTTCCTGAACGTTTCGGCCGCAGTCGTGAATATGCGCTTGGCAAGATGAGCGGCAAAGCCAACATCGAGCAGAATCTCAAGCTCTTAGGCATCCACCTCAACGATGACGATATGCGTCGCGTCACCAAGCGAATCAACGAACTCGGCGATAAGAAGGAGCTCGTCACCATTGATGATCTTCCTTACATTATCTCCGACGTCCTGCATCACGATGCTCCAAGCGACAGTATCAAACTCGTCTCTTACATGGTCTCGACCGCCTATGGCCTCCATCCACAGGCCTGTGTAAAACTTGAGATCAATGGCGAGGAATACGAAGAATCTGCCACAGGTGATGGTATGTTCGACGCCTTCGTTCGCGCCGTCCGCCATATCTACCGTCTGCGCCTCAGCCGCACCTTCCCTTGGCTTACCAACTACGTCGTCACCATTCCTCCTGGAGGACGTACTGACGCGCTCGTTCAAACAGCCATCACCTGGGAATTCAATGGTAAGGTCTACCGCACCCGCGGCCTCGACGCCGATCAGACCGAGGCTGCAATCAAGGCGACGATCAAGATGTTGAATCTGATTGAGGAGACGTGGGGACCCACCCCAACCCTCCCTCATAGGGAGGGGGAATAAAAGATAGTTTTTGGGTCCTATAGTAAGAAAGAATTATTAACTATATAAAACCGCGACACCCCCGGACAAGTATTACTAACTTGTAATACCCCCTCCCTACGAGGGAGGGTTGGGGTGGGTCTTCAAATGAAACTCAAAATCGCAGTTCTGGCCGGTGATGGCATCGGACCAGAGATCATGGAGCAGGGCGTAGCTGTTGTTGACGCTGTTGCTAAGAAGTTCGGTCACGAAGTAAGCTTCAAGGAGGCTCTCTGTGGCGCTCACGCTATCGATGAGGTAGGTGATCCATTCCCAGAGGAGACTTTCCAGACCTGTATGGACGCTGATGCAGTTCTCTTCGCATCGGTTGGTGATCCTAAGTTCGACAACAATCCTAATGCTAAGGTTCGTCCAGAGCAGGGTCTTCTCGCTATGCGCAAGAAGCTCGGTCTTTTCGCTAATATCCGTCCTGTAACTACCTTCGATTGCCTCATCCACAAGTCACCACTCAAGGACTCTATCGTCAAGGGCGCTGATTTCATCTGCATCCGCGAGCTCACCGGTGGTATGTACTTCGGTAAAAAGGAGGAACCAACCATCAACGAAAACGGCGTAGAGGAGGCTCTCGATACCAACTACTACACCCGTCCAGAGGTTGAGCGCATCCTCAAAGTTGCTTATCAGTACGCTCGTCAGCGTCGCAACCACCTCACCGTCGTTGATAAGGCCAACGTCCTCGCATCTTCACGCCTCTGGCGCAAGGTCGCACAGGAGATGGCTCCAAACTATCCTGACGTAACCACCGATTTCATGTACGTTGACAACGCTGCTATGCGTATGATCCAGGATCCATGCTTCTTCGATGTCATGGTAACTGAGAATACCTTCGGCGACATCCTCACTGATGAAGGTTCTGTTATTACCGGTTCTATGGGTCTCCTCCCATCAGCTTCAACCGGCGAGGATACTCCAGTCTTCGAGCCAATCCATGGTTCTTGGCCACAGGGTAAGGGTCTCAACATCGCTAACCCTCTCGCTCAGATCCTCTCCGCAGCTATGCTCTTCGAGTATTTCGACCTCAAGGAGGAAGGCGCACTCATCCGCGAGGCAGTTGACGCTTCTCTTGACCAGAATGTCCGTACCCCAGAAATCCAGGTTGAGGGTGGCGCTAAGTATGGCACTAAGGAAGTCGGCGCATGGATCGTTGACTACATCAACAAGAAGTAATTTCTCCAAGAATAACTTTCCACGGCTCTGGCATATCTTCTACGAAACAATAGAAGATATGCCAGAGCCGTAGCTTTTTTATTTTCTCTCTTCAAAATTTGGAAAGAATCGGAAAACTCATTACCTTTGCGTCGCTAATTCAATCAGATAAACCATGACCGAAGAAATTGCACAGCATCTGGAGAATCATGGAGTACGAGCTACAGCGGTTCGTATTCTAGTTTGGCGTACATTAGTAAAGTTTGACTTTGCATTTGCATTGAGTGACCTGGAAGCGATGCTACCCTCAGTTGATCGTAGTACAATCTTCCGTGCATTAACTCTCTTTGCTGAAAAAGAGATGTTACATGTAATTGAAGACGGAAGCGGGCAACATAAATACTGTATATGTCAAAAACATGGCACATGTTCGGACGAAGATCATTGCTGTCACGAAGACGGAGAATGTGAACATCATCACCAAGAATGCCAGCATGTACATCTCACCTGTTTGAAATGTGGCAAGACTTTCTGTTTGAAACAACAAAAAATCCCTATGGTAGACGTTCCAGAGGGATTTGAGATAAAACACATTACATATATTATTCAGGGTATATGCCCACATTGTGCACATAAAACTGTCAATGGCAAGCATCCAGAATGTTGCTGCCATAACTAGACGAACCTTCAGAAGAACACAAAATCCATTTTTGCAACTTAGTTGCATCACGAACATCCTACCTTTGCACCATCAAAATAAAAAAATGCAAAGATATGGAAGAAATCCTTCATCTGATTAACGAAATGTCTCCTTTCCTGCTATTAGGTTTCCTTTTAGCAGGATTGATGCATGCATTCATCCCTGGCGATTATTACAGTCGATATCTCTCAAAACCTACATTCCGATCGGTGGTCAATGCAGCCTTGTTTGGTATTCCTATCCCATTGTGTTCTTGTGGTGTGATCCCAACAGCCATGTCATTGAGGCAAGAAGGAGCATCGAAAGGTGCGGTTACTTCTTTTTTGATTGCTACACCACAAACAGGCGTCGACTCTATCTTGGCAACTTATAGCTTGATGGGATGGCCATTTGCTGTCATCCGTCCTTTAGCCGCATTAGCGACGGCATTATTGGGAGGTGCGATGGTTAATACAGTGAGGAGTGAGAAAGTAGGAGTGATGAGTATTCTCTCCAGCGAAAAACAAGATCATATTGACAACGACGATGATAGCTGCGAATGTGGTCATGATGGATGTGGTTGCTGCGATAAAATCCCTACTGGTGCCACCTTTGTCCAGAAGATTGGTATCGCTTTGAAATATGCCTTCGTTGAAATGATGCAAGACATTGGCAAATGGCTTGTAATCGGATTGGTTGTTGCTGGCCTGATTACGGTTTTAGTTCCAGATAGTGTTTTCACATTCTTCGAAGGAAACACGCTGGCGTCTATGCTA
>JAZUIL010000065.1:0-20614 GCA_045642245.1 Bacteroidales bacterium | reverse complement strand
GAACCGAAAGTTCAGGCCACTGATGTTGACATCGCACCAGAGACAGGAAGCAATAAGACTTACTTCCTCGTCAAAGCAGATTATCGCCTGTATAAGATCAACTACGATGATCTCTTATACATTGAAGGTCAACACGAATATGTCTCATTCTACACGCGAGAGAAACGTATCACAGCGCTCTATAGCCTCAAGAACCTCGAAGAACAGTTACCTGCAGATCAGTTTGTCCGCGTCCACAAGAGTTACATCGTCTCGATCAAGGAGATTCAGGAGATTGAACCAATCTCCATCACAGTAGCCGGACAGAAACTACCTATCGGTGGCAGCTATCGTGATGCTCTTTTGCAAAAGCTAGGATGATAGCTCTTTGGGGTCAGTTTCTCTCTAAATGTATTACCGTATATTATTTTCTCTCTAAATATATTACCGCATATTATAATATAATAACAGCCTCATCAGGATTCATCTGGTGAGGCTGTTTTATTTAGAGACAAACGCTTTTTACTTCTTGATCAGCTCCTGCTCAATGATGTTAGCCAGGTCAGCCCAGTGAGCCTTAGTCACTGCATCAGCTGCGGTGCTAGCCTTAGCCTTCTTCTGGATCTTCATTACCTGTGCCATGAGGAGTGCACGAGCATCAGAACTCTCACTACCCTTAGCAGTCAGACGTGCCACAGCGGTATTGACATAAGCGCGCTGCAAGTAACGACGATAGGTCGAACAAGTAGCGTTGCTATCGAGCTCGCGGAAGATTACCTTATAGAGATCATCAAGATACTCTGTTGGCTTGTAGTTCTCTGAAGAACGATCAGCATAAAGCTGGAGGTCAGTAAGTGTCTGGAGGTCAAGAACAGGAGTTGACTTCAAGACATAGTCAATCTGCTTGAAGATATAGGTATCAGGACGCTGTGAGATACGATACATCCAAGGCTCTGACACGAGCCACTCTGGCTTCTGGAAGAGGTTCTCATCGAGCCACTTCAAAGCCTCCTTCTGAGTTGCCTTTGGAGTGATACCATAAACGTCACCAGCCTGCTCGAGGCTCTTATAGGTACGTGGCAGACCACCGATGTTGGTAGCTACGTGACGCAGATAGCGCTGATACTGACCGAGGAGAGACTCATAGACCTGCTTGAGGTTATCGTTCATATCGGCCTCCTCCTTTGACCACTCTGGCAGACGCTTGATGATGTACTTCAGGTTCTTCACGCCATAGGTGCTTGCCAACATAGAATTGTCACCGAGATCCTCTGTCTGAGCGCGTGGATCGTGATCACGACCTTCGCCACCGAACCAGAGGCGTGGATTGTTTGCCAAGCTGTCGATGATGATAGGATTCCAGAGGAGGTGATCCTTCTCTTCATCGCCATTAGCAGCATACATTGGCTTATAACCGAACTCAATGGCCCACTTGTCATAGTCGTTGATACGAGCGTAGATACCTTCTGGAGCGACGTTATCTTCTGGCTGAGCTACATAGTTGAAACGTGCATAGTCCATAATAGAAGAAGTATGTCCATGCTTCTCAACCCAAGCCTTATCACGGAGCTTCTCGACAGGAGTAGCGCTTGATGCACCCATGTTGTGACGGAGACCAAGGGTATGGCCTACCTCGTGGCTGCTGACGAAACGGATAAGCTGACCCATGAGTTCGTCATCAAACTTCATCTTATGAGTACGTGAATCAATAGCACCTGCCTGGATCATATACCAGTCATGCACAAGCTGCATAACGTTGTGATACCAACCTACATGGCTCTCAAGAATCTCACCGGTACGTGGATCATGTACGTTAGGACCATAAGCATTAGCAATAGGACTTGCGAGATAACGGATCACTGAGAAACGAGCATCCTCCAGGCTCATAGTCGAGTCGTTAGGCCACTCTTCACCACGGATAGCGTTCTTCCAACCTGCCTGCTCGAAAGCAACCTGCCAGTCGTTTACACCCTGGATGAGGTATGGTACCCACTGCTTTGGTGTAGCAGGATCGATATAATAGATGATTGGCTTGATTGGCTCTACGAGCTCACCACGCTTCTGCTTCTCGATGTCCTCAGGACGAGCCTCAAGACGATAGCGGCAGATAAACTCACGAGTCTTGACCTGCTGCTGGTCATCGGCAAACCAAGAGAAACGATCAGCGAAGTAACCTACACGTGGATCGGTCAGACGACGCTGCATAGGGTTCTTTGGCAACAGACGGAAAGAGGTATTGAGCTGGATGGTTACCAGACCGGTCTGCATACCTGCAGGAAGCGAAGAGCTACCACCACGAGTAACGACAGGAGCACCTGGAGTGGCACTTGGAGCCTGATAAGCATAGGTCTTGGTGACTGTAACCTCAGTATTGATAGGATATGTGCGGATACTCTCGATGAAGCTGGTCTCGCGCTGCAAACCACCGAGGTTATACTGCTTCTTGCTACGAGCTGGAAGAGAGAAAGCCTGTGTGTCATCAGCAAAGAGCTTGGTGACATTGACTCGATAAGCCTCACCTACTCGCTCAGCCTTGAAAGCGCCAAGGACAGGATTAGCCGAGCTGACCTGCACAGCCTTATAGATATCATTGTCTTCTGGTGCAGAAGCGCCGAGGATCAATGCACGGAGTACAAGTGTAGAGTCAGGACCTTGTTCCCAATAAACGGTCTGGTTGTTGAGCATCTCACCACCATACTGACCTGCATCGACAGGAGCGTTGGTGAAACGGGTTACGGCGAGGATTGGCTGACCGAGTACGCTGTCTGCTACGGTGAAGTACCAGTCCTTACCCTTGCGGCTCACACCGAAGAGACCCTCCTTGGCCTGAGTGAACTGTTCTTTAGGACGCTGAGGAGCCTTTGGTGCCTCAGGCTTCTTCTTTGCCTCGGCCATAGGGAGAGCCAGCACGAAGGCAAGAAGACATAAGAATAACTTTTTCATAACTATTTAGGAATTTTGATTTTTAAGCCGGCGCAAAGATAAGTTTTTCTAATCTTTCATGCAATTTTTCTAACCAAAAACTGCGAAAAAAGAAACATAAACTTAACAAAAATTTCATTTTCAGGTAATAAAACACCTTTTTAGTAATGAAAAATGGGCGTTTTGTTAAAAAATCTTGCACAAATAAAAAAGATTTACGACATTTGCACACCTTGAATACTTATAAATAACAGATCAACCCCTTATAAATTGTAAATATTTATAATTATTATTCAAGATATAGGTATTGTTTATTTCCAGTTTCGGATCCCAAGCAAACAGATATTGTGTTATTATAAATCATTATTAATTACTCTATGAGAAAACTCTTATCACTCATTGCAATGCTCGTTATGAGCGTTACAATGCTGATGGCTCAGGACAAGACCATTACTGGTTCTGTCATCGGAGCTGAAGATGGAGAGCCTGTCATCGGTGCATCGGTATTGGTTACCGGTACACAGATCGGTACTGTTACCGACCTTGATGGTAAGTTCTCACTCAATATATCTTTTATTGTTCCACAAAAGATATGTAATTATTATTGCATCTCTCTTACGGTACAACAAATGAGATGCATAGTTCGTGGCATATCTGTCATGGTACCGTGAAAGAGATGTGAAGGCCATTACATATCTTCCACGGTACAGCAGAAGGGATGCTTAGCTCGTGGCATATCTGTCGCGGTACCGTGGAAAAGATGCTAAGATAAATTCTCCTCCAGACATACCTATTATAAAAATAAATAAGGCCGATATAGTGACGTGTCCTATGTGTTCACTTGAATACAGGAAAAGAGGATGAACAGACGTTTTTTAATTATTATTTGCAAAATATACCATACAAAAAAAGGGAAAAAGGGGCGTTTAGTTCTAATTAATTAACACAAAAGCGTATTTTTTTGAGTTTTTTTGATGAAGTGTAAAAAATTCTTACTATCTTTGCACTCCTGTTATTGGTTTATTTTGACGCAAATTACGGCTTTACTGACGCGAATTTCGGCTTATTATCCAGATTCTATCCTTCGTCTATAATAATAAAATAGATATTGTGTTATTTAATCAACTTTTTTAATTTCATTATGAGAAAACTCTTATCTTTCATTGTTATGCTCGTTATGAGTGTTACAATGTTGATGGCACAGAACCGTACCGTAACTGGTACTGTTACTTCTGCCGAAGATGGAGAGCCTGTTATCGGTGCTTCTATCGTTGTAGTTGGTACCCAGATTGGTACTACTACCGATATCGACGGCAAGTTCTCCCTCAGTGTTCCTCAGAACGCTAAGACTGTTCGTGTTTCTTATGTAGGTATGGCATCTCAGGATGTTGCCATCTCTAACAAAATGAGCATTCTTCTGGGTGCTGACAATGAGGTGCTCGATGAGGTCATGGTAGTAGCTTATGGTACTGCTAAGAAGTCATCATTCACCGGTTCTGCTACTGCACTCAAGTCAAATGACATGTCTGTACAGAAGACTTCTCTTGTTAAGTCTCTCGACGGCAAGATGGCTGGTGTACGTGTCGGTGGCTCTACTGGTGATCCAGGTGCTGACCAGCGTATCAGCATCCGTGGTATCGGTTCTGTCAATGGTTCTACACAGCCTCTCTATGTAGTCGATGGTGTAGCTATCGTTAACGACAACGTTACTTCTGGTTTGAAGTCTCAGTCTGTTCTTTCTACTCTCAACCCTGACGATATCGAGAGCATGACCGTCCTCAAGGACGCTGCTGCTGCTTCTCTTTATGGTTCGCGTGCTGCTAACGGTGTCATCATCATCACCACCAAGCGTGGCCAGAGTGGTAAGACCAAGCTCACTTATGATGGCGAGGTAGGTTGGAGCAACATCGCTGTTCCAGGTGCTCTTAAGATGATGAACTCTAAGGAGTTGATCCAGTACTGGACTGATGCTCTTGCTGGTTACTTCGAGATTCGTGCTGGCATGGATGCTGCTTCTGCAAAGGAGGCTGCTATCGAGGAGATCTCTACTCCTTGGGAGCAGGGTGGCTGGTTCCACGATCCAACTGGCAACACCTATACTGACTGGAGCAAGGAGGTTTATCGTACTGGCGTTCAGACCAACCATCAGGTTAGCCTCAGCGGTGGTAACGAGAAGACCAAGTTCTTCGCTAGCTTCGGCTATAACAAGGTGAATGGTACTGTAACCGGTTCTGAGTTCGAGCGTTTCAGCGGTCGTCTCAACCTCGACCACGAGATCACCAAGTGGTTGAAGCTCGGTGTTAAGCAGATGATCTCTTTCTCTAACACTACTGGTTTCCGTGATCAGAGCGATCAGTCACAGGGCTTCGGTACTTCTTCTCCTCTCTCTATCATGCATACCTCTGACCCTACTGCTGCTAACAAGATGCCTGATGGTTCTTACAACCGCGACACCAACTTCAGCAAGGGTGGTAACCCTAACCTCATGTGGAGCAAGGACCTCAACGAGTATGCTGAGTTCGATAAGTCTAAGACCATGCGTAGCATGACCAACGCTGAACTCGAGTTGAAGTTGCCATACAACTTCGTGGCTCGTACCATCTTCGGCTATGACTTCATCAACAACCGTGAGCAGGAGTTCTGGGCACCTAAGTCAGTAAACGGTGAGTCTCTCCAGGGTCTCGCTGAGAAGTTCGACTATACCAACCGTACCATGACCAGCTCTACTACCTTGAACTGGTCAGAGAACATCAAGGATCACAACATCCAGGCTTTGCTTGGTTATGAGATCGAAGGTCGTGAGCTCGAGTCTATGTCTGCTTCTACCACCGGCTTTATTTCACACAAGCTTCCTGAGCTTTCAAATGGTCAGGTACACGGTGCAGGCGGTAGCTTCAACGAGTCTTCTATGATGTCTGTATTCGGCAATGTTAACTATAACTTTGCTAACAAGTACTACGTTTCTGGTTCGTTCCGTCGTGATGGTTCTTCACGTTTGAGTAGCGACAACCGTTGGGCAAACTTCTGGTCTGCATCTGCAGCTTGGCGTCTGTCTGGCGAGAGCTTCCTCGAGGATAGCGATCTCTTCTCTGACTTGAAGGTACGTTTCTCTTACGGTACCAATGGTAACCTTCCTACTGGCTACTATTCATATATGGGTACCTATAGCACCACTGGTGGCTATGCTGGCAACAGTGCATACTACTGGAATCAGCTCTCTAATCCATTGCTCGGTTGGGAGAAGTCTGACAACATCAACGTAGGTCTCGACTGGCAGCTCTTCCATCGTGTCAACCTCACCGTTGAGTACTATAACAAGTTGACCAAGGATATGCTCTTCGATACACCAACTTCTTACGTTACCGGTTTCTCTTCACGCCGTGCTAACATCGGTAAGTTGGAGAATCAGGGTCTTGAGATCACTCTCAGCTCTACCAACATCCAGAATGGCAACTTCTCTTGGACTACCGACTTCAACCTCACTTTCCAGAGCACCAAGATCAAGAGCATCCCTAACGGTGATGACGTTCAGTATGGTGACGGTAACATGTACCTCCTCCGCGAAGGCGAGTCACTCCACACCTTCTATCTTCCAGAGTGGAAGGGTGTAAATCCTGAGAATGGTCTCGGTGAGTTCTGGCTTGATCCTGAGGATCACAGCAAGGGTGTAACCAACTACTATACTCAGGCTGGCGTTGGCATCGTAGGTAAGGCTATCCCTGATTTCATGGGTGGTATGACCAACCGTTTCACCTATAAGAACTTCGACCTCTCATTCATGATCTCATTCCAGGGTGGCGCTAAGCTGTTCGACTATCCAGGTTACTTCCTTGATAACTCGGACGGTGTACGTACTGGTACCTTCAACATGAACAAGAGTGTGGCTGGTAACTACTGGCAGAAGCCAGGCGATGTAGTAGACAATCCACGTCCTATCTACAGCAACCCTTACCGTTCTGACCGTTTCTCTTCTCGTACACTTCGTAGCACTGACAACATCCGTATGCGTGATATCACCTTCGGTTACAATGTCCCTGTCAAGAAGCTTGGTGTAAGCAACCTCCGTGTTTACTTCCGTGCAAGCAACCCATTCATGATCTACTCTGCTTGCAAAGATGTTGATCCAGACGTTGACGTAAACGGTTACCGCCAGACTGATACACCTCCTACCCGTTCATTCGTATTTGGTGTTAACTTCACACTGTAATCATTTAAAGAGGATAAATAAGATATGAAAAATTATATTTTTGCACTTGGCCTGATCGGTTTGACTATGGCCTCTTGCAGTGACTTCCTGGATAAGCAGCCATCTACTTCTCTTTCTGTTGATGGTGCTATCACTTCACAGGAGGACTTGCAGTACGCTCTTAACGGTGTGGCTTATACTTTCACATCTGGACGTATGACTTATGGTGCAGAGGGTACTCTCTATGCTGACCTCCTGACCAACAACTATCGAATTGTAAAGAGCAACAACCAGTCTGCTCCTATCTCTGAGTATAACATCACTAAGTATGATGAGTACTGTGATGCTCCATTCTCTGACTTCTATAAAGGTATTGCTCAAGCTAACAAGGCTCTCGAGCAGTCAGAGGGTCTCAGCGGTGACAATGTACAGAACCTCCGTGGCCAGCTCATCGCTTGGCGTGGTATGATGCACTTTGACCTCGCTCGTCTCTTTGCTCACATTCCTTCGACTACTGATATCAACGCTGCTAACTCTGGTATCCCTGTAGCTACCGAGGTTTACAGTCCTGATTATCTGCCAACCCGTAACACTTTGAAGGAGACCTACGATCAGGTGATCGCTGACCTCACCGAAGGTTACAACCTCATGGATGGCAACAATGGTATCGGCTACATGAACAAGTGGGCAGCTCTCGGTCTTCGTGCTCGTGCATACCTCTACCTCGGCGACTATGCTAAGGCTATTGCTGACGCTGAGAATGTAATCAACAACAGTGGTGCTTCTCTCCTCTCTATCGACGGTTACGTACGTGCTTGGAGCATGGAAGGCGCTGATGAGACTCTCTTCGAGCTCGCTCTCACCGATACCTACAATCCTCAGCGTGTTGCTGCTGGTTACTACTGTGACTGCAACGGCTACTCTGAGTGTGGTTTCAATGAGGCTGGTGCTCTTTTCCAGTACCTCGTAAACAATCCTTCTGATATTCGCTCAAAGATGATCAAGGATCAGACTGGTGAGGCTTCTAATCCTGCTTACTATCCTGGCAAGTTCCCAGGCCGTGCAGGTTCTGCTACTCCTCTCTATGTCAACAATCCTAAGCTCGTTCGTCTCTCTGAGATGTACCTCATCGCTGCTGAAGGTTATGCTAACACTGGCAACGGTGCTAAGGCTGCTGAGATGCTCAACGCTCTCCGTGCTAACCGTATCGAGGGTTACGAGCCTGTAGCTACCGCTACTCTCGACGACGTTCTTATGGAGTATACCATCGAGCTTTTCTGCGAGAACCAGATCGCATTTGCTTACTGGCGTAACAAGAAGAGCGTTACTAACCAGGCTGGTCAGGAGATTCCTTACAATCACAACCAGACCATTCTTCCAATCCCACAGCGTGAGATTGATATCAATCCAGAGCTTGCTCAGAATCCTGGCTATTAATTTAGCTTGATTCGATATTCTCATAAGGAGTTGTGTCATCTTTGGCACAACTCCTTATTATTTATATATATGTGTTGGTCTTAAACATCCCTTAATATCAACAACGGAATTTTTCTTGTAAATAATGGACATTTTGCCTATAAAATAATAAAAAACACATTTATTTTGCATCAAAACCTTACTAAAAAGCAAAATTTTGTCATTTTCTTTATGCTAATTCCATTTTTTATTTATCTTTGCACCAAAATTAGAGCTTATTATCTGAAAACATCATCGTCTATAATAAAATTTAGTGATAATTAAACATTCTTATTCCATTATGAGAAAACTCTTATCTTTCATTGTTATGTTCGTCATGAGTGTAACGATGTTGATGGCACAGAACCGTACCGTGACTGGTACCGTTATCTCTGCCGAAGATGGGGAGCCTGTCATTGGTGCTTCGGTGATTATACCTGGTACTTCTACCGGTACGACCACTGACATTGATGGTAATTTCTCCCTCAGCGTGCCACAGAGCACCAAGGAACTTTCGTTCTCGTATGTAGGTATGGCCACTAAGGTCGTAACTATTAAGAACGGTAGTATGAGAGTCATCCTTGACTCTGACAACAAAGTCCTTGATGACGTAGTAATTACTGCTCAAGGTATGAGCCGTGCAGAGAAGACTCTCGGTTACTCTGCAGTGAGCGTAAAGAGCAGCGACATCACCGTTGGTAACAATGCCAATGCGATGACTTCTCTCCAAGGTAAAGTCGCAGGTATGCAGATTTCTGCCATGTCTTCTGCTCCTGGTGCTGCTAACAACGTTATTATCCGTGGTTTCTCTTCTATCAACGGTGACAACCAGCCTCTCTACGTAGTGGATGGTGTACCTCTGCAGCAGAGCGTAGTTGGTACTCAAGGCCAGAACCTCTCGGCTGGTGGTATCGGCAACATTACTCCAGAAGATATCGAGAACATGACCATCCTTAAGGGTGCAGCTGCTACCGCTCTCTACGGTTCGCGTGCAGCTAACGGTGTCATCCTCATCACTACTAAGAGTGGTAAGCGCGGCACTGGCCATAACTTCTCTATCGCTTATAACTATGGCTTCCAGGCTCGTCAGATCGGTTATCTGCCTAAGATGCAGAACAAGTGGGGACAGGGTTGGAACGGTAACCAGACTTATATCGAGAATGGTTCTTGGGGCCCTGTACTCAATGGCTCTACTCAGGTCTATGGTCCTATCTTCAACAACCAGCAGCTTATCCACGAGTACTCGGCTAAGGAGAACAACCTCATCGAGTTCTTCGAGATCGGTCAGCAGCATACTCACAACGTATCACTCAATGGTATGTCTGAGGACGGTAAGATGACTTACTTCCTCTCTTATGGCTATAACAATGACAATGGTGTCATGCCAAGTGATGCTGATAAGGCTGTACGTCACACCACTTCTATGCGCGTCAGCTATGATGCTGCTAAGTGGCTCAAGGTAAGCTCGAATGTAAGTGTAGCAAACAACAGCATCGATGCTGTGGCTATGTATCAGGGTACTTCGGTAATCGACGGTCTCTATGAGATGGCTCGTGACGTGGCTATCCGCGACATGAAGGATATCAGCAATCCTTTCTTCACTCCTCAGGCTTACTATACTCCTTATGGTATCACCAATCCATACTGGGCTTTGGCTAACAACTCTAACCATACTGACTCTAAGCAGGTATTCGGTAAGATCCAGGTCGATGCTAAGCCTATCAAGGATGTGACCCTTTCTTATCGTTTCGGTTTCGACTATACCGACTACGACCGTAAGATCGGCTATCCTGAGATTAAAGTTTCTGATGACAACGTTCAGGAGGACTATGGTTACGCTCCTTCTAACTCTAACCAGGCTGGTTATGTCTATGCTACCTATGCTCGCCGTTATGAGTTGAACCATGACATCAGCGCTGCATATAACCATAACTTCGAGGTTAACAGCAACAACACCATCGCTGTTAATGCTATGGCTGGTATCAATATGAACGAGCGTTCTGCTACCTCTATGTCTTCAGAATCGGACGAGCTCACATTCGAGACAGGTTTCTGGCAGCTCTCTAATGGTTCTAGCTGGACCACTATGAGCGAGTCACAGAGCAAGCGTCGTCTCGTAGGTCTCTGGGGTACTTTGAACCTCGGCTGGAACGAGAAGCTCTTCATCGACTACTCTGCTCGTAATGACTGGTCTTCTACTCTTCCTATCGATGCTAACTCATTCTTCTACCAGGGTATCACTGGTAGCTACCTCTTCACTGAGGATCTTCCTAAGAATGACGTTCTCACCTTCGGTAAGGTTCGCGTGGCTTATGGTCAGACCGGTAACGACGCTGATCCTTACATGACTTCTGTACGTTACACTCAGGGTTATGCTAATGCTTATTATGGCAGTGACGTTGCTAAGTTCCCTATGTTAGGCCTCAACGCCTTCCAGAAGACTTCTTCTATCGGTTCTTCGACCTTGAAGCCTGAGATGACCACCGAGTTTGAGGTTGGTGCTAATTTAGGTTTCTTCGATGGCCGTCTGGGTCTCGACGTAACTTATTATAACCGTACCACCAGCGATCAGATCTTCACTCTTCCTGTCGATCCTGCTTGTGGTTACTCTTCTATGGTTACCAACTTCGGTAAGGTTCGCAACCGTGGTTGGGAGCTTGTACTCAACACTACTCCAATCCGTACTGCTAACTGGCGTTGGGATTTGAACTTCAACTGGGCAAAGAACGACAACAAGGTTCTTTCGCTTCCTGAGTCACTTGAAGGTGGTAAGGTAAATATCTATAGCTTCTCAGCTGGTAACGATGCTATCTACATGTATGCAGAGGAAGGTCGTCCAATGGGTGAGTTCTATACCTACCTTCCTATGAAGACTGCTGACGGTAAGACTATCGTAGGTGCTGATGGTCTTCCTATCATCGATACCAACAACGTAGTTGATACCGGTAAGAACATGAACAATGACTGGACCGGTGGTGCTAGCACTACGATCTCTGCTTATGGCTTCAGCCTCAGCGCTCAGCTCGACGTTCGCTATGGTGGCTGGATGTTCTCTCGTTCAAAGAACTTGATGCAGTTCACTGGTAACGGTGTCGTAACTGGCTACAACGATCGTCAGCCATTCGTAGTTCCAAACTCTGTTTACGAGGATGGTACTCCTAACACCACTCCTATCCACCTCTCTGATGGTACCTATCAGGAGTTCTTCGATGGTACTGGTTGGGGCCTTGGTGGTGAGGCTTATCTCATTGATCGCTCGTATATCAAGCTCCGTAACATCAGCCTCGGCTATTCTTTGCCAAGAAAGTGGCTGTCACCTACCAAGCTTTCTGAGCTTTCATTGTCATTCTTCGTGAACAACGTCTTCACTTGGACCGCTAAGAACAACAACTATGTTGATCCTGAGAACACAACCGTTACCGGTGGTGACCTCGCTGCTCAGTTCGGTGAGCTCTACACCAACCCTGGCAACCGTACCTTCGGTTTCAACATCGGTGTTAAGTTCTAAGCACATAAATTAATAATAGAAGAAATGAAAAAGTTATATATTCTTAGCATGATAGCCATGGGCCTCGCAACTGCATCTTGCGACAGCTACCTGGATATCAACGTGGATCCTAACACTCCAAGTGCGGATGTTGTGACCCCAAGCATTCTGATGCCTGCTGCCGAGATGAACTTTGCAGCCACCTATGGCAACTTGCTTCGCATTCCTGCAGGATATCACTGCCAGCACTTCGCTCAGCAGTTTGGTACCTCAAACTATGTTGACTATAGCCAGTTCTCTCAGTCGGCTACTCGTTCAAGCAGCACATACACTCAGATTTATCAGCGTAGCCTTGCTAACCTCCAGACTGTTATCGATAAGGCAACAGCTTCTGAAGAGGCTGGCACTGTACTCGCAGCTACCGTAATCCGTGTCATGGGTCTTGAGGCAATGGTCGACGTTTATGGTGAGATGCCATATTCGGAGGCTCTCGATCCTTCAATTCCTTCTCCTAAATATGATCAAGGCAAGGACATCTATGCAGGCCTCGTAGGCGAACTCAATGCAGCTCTCGATCTCGTTGCCTCAGCAAGCAATAAGACCGTCTGCACCAACATTCTCTTCCAGAATGGTAATGTCAATGACTGGGTGAAGCTGGCTAATGCTGTTAAGCTCCGTCTCCTCTCTCGTGGTGGCAGCGCGCTTGGCATGCAGTCAGAGCTCGACGCTCTCGTATCGGAAGGTAACTTCCCTGCAGGTGATGTGGCTTATAAGAACTGGGGTAATGAGTCTGGTTCGATGAACCCTTACTTCTCTGAGGAGTTCGCTACCAACTTCGGTTCTACTCAGATTAACGTTATTGCAAACATCGCTATCATCAACACCATGCTCCAGAAGGATGCAGAGGGTAATGAGCTCTATCGCGATGGCCGTTTGGCTTCATTCTTCAATGCTAATGGCTCTGGCGAGTTCTTCGGTGGTCTTTCTGGCACCAATAACTCTACAGCGAACGGCTACTCTACATCGACTTTCTGTCGTCCTGTAGCTTCTCCAACCATGCCATTGTCACTGATCTCAAAGGCTGAGGTAGAATTCTTCCTCTCTGAGTACTATGCTCGTAAGAGTGATGCAGCGAATGCTAAGGCTCACTATGAGGCTGCTATCGAGGCTTCATTCGCTTCTGCTGGCGCTGCAGGTGCTGAGGAGTGTATCGCTTACTTCCCATACGATCAGGCTAACTACAAGCAGTGTATCGGCATCCAGAAGTGGATTGCACTTGCTGGCGTCGATAACTTCGAGGCTTACAACGAGATGCGACGTCTCCGCTATCCTGCTATGAGCAACGTCAAGGGTTCAGAGATCTGGTCAGGAAGTGGTCCTTACAATGATGTAGCCGCTATCTATAAGCCAGGTACTCTCTACACTCCTTACCAGGTATTCAACCAGGTCGGCGAAGGCAAGATCCTTGAGCGTTGGCCTTATCCAAACTCATCGACCAGCCGTAACAGCAACGCTCCTGAGTTCCCAGGTTACAGCGCTAAGGTGTTCTGGGCTGAATAATAACCATAAAACAGTAGAAACAATATGAAAAAGTATATTCTTTCGCTGATGGTGGCTGCCGCTTCGGCTATCAGCTTCACCGCTTGTGTGGATGATACCACTGAGGGACTTACACGTTTCACCTATTACCCAGTCATCGAACTTGAGGGTGATACCTACATGATTGTCGACAAAGGTTCAAATTTCCAGGATCCTGGTTTTGTTGCTACCTTGAATGGTGAGGACATCTCTAGCGCAGTATCTGTTAAGAGCTCTGTAAACACCGCTCAGTCAGGTGTATATTCTGTTCAGTACTCTGCAGTTAACGAGGATGGTTTCGCTGCTTCTGCTTCTCGTACAGTGGTTGTCCTTGATCCTAATGATCCTGTTGAAGGCTTCTACTACACTGATCCAGGCAGCTACCGTGTAAACGCTGCTGGTGCTCAGACCGTCTATGGCAGCTCTTTCGAGATTCTCGTTATCGGTAATGGCGATGGTACTTATACAGTTGACGACATGCTCGGTGGCTACTATGGCCAGCGTGCAGGTTATGGTGCCAGATACTACTGCGAAGGTCTCATTGAGATTGACGAAGAAGGTAATGTCTCTTGCCTTGACAGTTATGTACCTGGTTGGGGCGATTATCTTGATGACCTCGTTGACGGCAAGTACGATGCTGCTACCAGCACCTTCACTTGGGATGCTCAGTATGCAGGAATGGACTTCTATGTAACCATGAGCAAGTAATCACCAAAGTGTTTAATCTAAATGAATAATCACATAATGAAAAAGTTCATATATTCTATCATGTTCCTCGCCAGTGCTGCAATGATGTCTTCTTGCGGCCACGAACTCCTTGGTCCTAAGGACGAGGTAGGAGGAACAGCTACCGAGCTTATGGCTGGTGAGTGGATGGTTCATGTCGATGGTGTTGATGCCAGTGGTGAAGTCACCATGGAAGACCCATTCGGCGTTGGTTCATTCGAGATGCTTACCTACAACACTTCTGCCAATGTAGCTAACAAGATGTTTATCGACGATGAAGGCAACTTCTGGGAGATCAAGGGAGAGGTTAACTGCAACCTCAGTGACCTTACTTTCTCTGTAACAGGTGCTCAGGAACTTTATAACGGTATTACCTTTGACGTCATGAATGGCAAGATCCTTCCTGGCGCTGCTCACTCTGAGCTTTTCGGCCACGTAGCAGACTCTATCTGCTTCGAGATCAAGCTCAGTGATGATGACTACATTGGTGAGTACTGGGATGCTCTGCGTATCTCTGGTTACCGTCGTACAGGCTTCGATCAAGGCGCTGAATAATCTCCGCCTGATCCGTTTTTTCAGAATGTCTGGGAGTTTCTACTTCCAGACATTCTGCTTTTTATATCCGTCTTGAAGAAAAGGAATCTTTTATTTGTCAGATTTGTCAAAATATGGTTCAAATCAAGTCATGACCATGTTAATTATTGTAAAAAATGGCACTTATTTGAACTATTTTTGACCAAAGATTTGGAGGCTATATTTAAAACCCGTATATTTGCACCATAACAATTCCACAAAAACTTCATAAAAATGAGAGAATAGGCTGACGATCGTCGTGATGATGAGCGTCAGTATTTTTTTACTCCAAGTCGTACTGTTTCATATGTTTTTTATCGTCAAAAACCGGCTTATAAATCAAAACCATGCAATTATACCACAAGAAATGCACTTTTTGTGACTATAAAGAGCCATGGTATTTGATTTTTTCTTATATTTGCTCCCAAATATAGCCTTATTGGAAGGGAAGTTTTTCTCCTCACCAAAGGTGAATATACAAAAATACGAAAATTAACAAAATTACCGATATGCGAAACAACAGACAGATTCGTACAATCCTCACAGTGCTTCTTACTGTGTTTTTGTGCATGCCTAATGTCCTCTCTTCTCAGCAAGCAAAAGCAGAGACTGATGTATGGGACGGAACACTACGCCGCCCTATCATGGGTAGTGGTACCAAGCAAGATCCAATGTTGATTACCTCGGCAGAGGAATTTGCCTTCCTGATGCAGAACTATGATAATGCCAGCGGTGTATGTTTCCGCAAGTATTACAAGTTGACCTGCGACATCAACCTCAACAACAACATCTGGCTGTTCGGTTCGGCTACTACCGCTAACCGTACATTCATTGCGCAGTTTGACGGTGATGGACACAAGATCAGCAATGTCCGTATGATGATGGCTCATTCTCCTCGTCAGACGCATGTCGGTCTGTTCCCTCAGTTAGGTGGTGATGCAGAGTTTGAGTCTGCCATTGAGAACCTCCACGTGGATCATGTGACTTTCGAGTTCTATGATCTCAACGAAGAGGTTGCTCCTAACTATCAGTTCCGCGTCGGTGCTCTCGTAGGCCAGATGTACAGCAATTCTCGCATCGAGAACTGTATCGTTTCTGACGTTACTACTACCGAGTCGTTCGCTCAGACTAACCAGCCATACAATGCACAGCTCTGGATGGCTCCTCTCGTTGGCGACACTCAGGAGAACTTCGGTGAAGGCTGGTCATATGGCATGAAAGTACCTTCTGCTAAGATCGAACATTCTTACGGTTATATCTCAACTGATCTCTCGAACCTCTCTGGTGCTACTCCAGAAAGCGTAAAGATCAGTCAGGAGCAAGGTACAGCCGCTGAAGGCAAGTATAAGGACTTCACCTGGCACAAGACCGGTAATCACGCTTACGCTTTCGATGGCAACGCTGTTAGCATCGTTCCAACCAGCGACACCAAGTATCAGGCTAAGCTGGCTAAGAACGGCAGCTACACCTACCGCTGGAAGTTCGATAACAAGGAACTCGCATCGAAGACCAACGAGGTATCGATTCCTTACCTCATGCATAATGAGACTCTCAGCGTAGAGGTGCTCGACAGCAAAGGCAATGTCATCACCGAGGACGGTATCATGGTTGAGGTCTGCGACATTGACTATCGTACTACTTCTGTCGTAAAGGTTGCAGGTGGCCGTTCGTATAACATCAACGCGGAGCTCGTCGGTCCAAGTAAGAACGAGTTGGCTCAGGCACTCTCTTACACCTGGTACGACCTCTCAGACAATGAGAAGGAAGTTGGCCAAGGTATCAACCTGGTAGGTGCACAGAACGGTCATACCTATCTCGGTGTGGCTCGTAGTAAGAAGAACGCTGAGATGGCTTTCAGTACACTCTATTCATTGGCCAACGTCATCTACGTCAACCTCCATGGCATCACTTCGGCTGAAGACATTGCCAAGTATACCTTTGATGGCAAGACCGCTTATCCTGCCGGTGACGACAGCAACGACGGTGCTACTCCAGCAACTGCAGTCAAGACCTTGTCTCGTGCCATCCAGCTCGCTAAGCCAGCTGCTCAGGAGGCTAAGCTCGCAGATAACATCATTGTCATCATGGGTGACTATGACGAGAACGTTCTGACTTCGTTCCTCGACAATGAGATGACTCAGCCAAACCCTAAGGCTATCGCTGGCTTTAAGTACCCAATGATTGTGAGCGGTGCTTATGGTAATCTTCGCAATGGTTCGATCCTGATGGCTGGTGAGAGTATTCTCCTCACCGCAGATACCCGATTTGAGAACATCACCTTCCACGGTGAGAAAGGTAAGAACAGTTCGGCTGCTGTCTATGCTCAGAACAACGACCTCACCTTCGGCTATGGCATCAAGATGGAAGGCTTTGCCATGATGGACTTCGCTCTCGGTATTGCCAACGGAGCTCACAGCCCTATGCTTTCGGTATATGCTGGCTTCCTCAATCCTGACTTCGAGGATTATAACTACAAAGAGAATCAGATCCGTCTGCTCTCAGGTTATTATGGCCGCCTGATCGGTGGTAGCCATTTCACCAAGAACTGCTATGTTTCGGGCAACGTCTCTGGTAATCCTCGCCATCCGATGAAGCCACACCTCCTCGTGGATATCTGTAATACTCACAACGCGCTGGCTAATCCATACGACTTGGCATTGGTAGCTGGTGGTCAGGTTGACGGTTCCTGCTGGTCAGTTTCTACCATCGACATCAAGGGACGTTCACGTGTAGGACGTGTCGTAGGTGGCAACCTCGGCTATGGTCGTCCAGCTTATGTAAAGGGTAGCACCGGTGAACTGGTAGCTCGTCCTTCAGACAGCTTCTTCGGTAAGACCACCATCAACATCGAATCAGGTATCGTATTCGACGTTTATGGTGCGAACCTCGGCAGAAACGGTCGTATCCTCAATCCTAACGGAAACTTCACAGAGAACAGCGCTTCTTATTTCTACGGAACAACAGACATCAATATCACCGGTGGTTACCTTCGTACCACTATCTACGGTGCAGGTGCAGGTAGCGTCATGGGCTTAGCGCTCAATGACGAGAAGCATACACTCGATCCTCTCATCCCATACACCACTCGTAACGGTAGCATCGCTTACGGAACCTACGAGCAGGCAAAGGGTAAGATGCCACGTATCATCAATCCTAACGGAGATCTGATCTATCCTGAGTTTTCTGAGGTAAATCTCAACATCGGTGGCCGCGCTCATCTCTATGGTAGTGTTTATGGCGGTGGCTTCGGTTTCAGTAACCAATTGCAAACCCGTGAGGCCAACAGCCAGATCGGCAGCATCTTCGGTAACATCCATATTGCCATGAACGGTGGTATCGTAGAAGGTTACATCTTCGGCGGTGGCCGTGGCAGTACCAACTACTATGACAACTTCGACCTCACCGGCTATCCTGTCAGCAAAGCAGGAAAGCAGAATGCATCATTCTTCAACCAGACCGCTCAGGTGCTTGGTAATGCAGATATCAAGGTCAGCAGTGGTATCGTAAAGGGTAATATCTTCGGTGCTGGTGAAGGCTGCTACTATCGTGCAGACGGCGAACATAACGGAACAGAAAACATTGCAGCGCTTTATGGTTCTGCCAGCGTCACCATCGAAGGTGATGCAGAGGTGCAGGACTTCGTCTTCGGTGGCGGCAACTATAGTGACGTCCGTAAGGCAGAAGGAGCTGAGAACTCTGGCAACACTTATGTCAACATCCTTGGCGGTAAGGTCGGCAACTCTATCTTCGGTGGTGGCCACGGCCATAAGGATGTACTTCATGCAGAACATAATGTCATCTCAGATATCGAAGGCAATGCTCATGTGATGATCAAAGGTGGTGAGTTCTTCTACACCAACCGTGGCAGCCGTTATGATACCGAGCGATTCTTCGGTATCTATGGCTCAGGCCGTGATGCTAGTACAATCCATGGCAACACTTACGTAGAAGCTCATCGAAGCCTCTTCAGCCAGGCTATGCTCGACAGCGCAGGTTGTCATAACTGGAATGTAGAGAAGCCTTGGAACCGTCGCTTCGCACTCTGTGGTGGTGGCTTCGGTTCAGACACTGACGTTATGGGTGACGCTAACGTTCACATCAACGTCGATAACACAGAAGGCTTGAAGCTGCAGAACCTCAACATTGCTTCTATCAGCAACAGCATCGATTCTATCCGCAATATTGAGGCCATCCCATTCATCACCTTCTCTGATATCTTCGGTGGTGGTTTGAACGGTAAGGTTTATGGTTCGACCAACGTGACCGTTGAAGGCATGGCACAGATCCGCAACATCTACGGTGGCGGCATGCAAGGCGATTGTGGTGTACGCGACAAGGAACTGAATGGTTACTTCTTCAACCATGACAATGCAGAGCGTGCTTATACTACTCGTGCTACGGTCAACATCAAGTCGGGTAATGTTATCCGTGTCTATGGTGGTTCGCTCATGAGCAATGTCAACGGTGAGACCGAGGTGAATATCGGTACTCCAAACGACACACTCAACAACCGCAAGATCTACATCGGCCGTATTACTGCAGGTAACGACGTTACCGGTATGATTGCCGGTGGCAACAACGAGCGCTATGGTACACACCTCAACATCTACGGTGGCACTATCCTCTACGATGTATTCGGTGCTGGTGACGGTGAGGATATCCAGCGTGAGTTCCTCTCACGTTCTACAATTGACAACTCTGATAACAAGTATATCAACCGTTCACGTCCACACGTAGCAAGCGCTGAAATCAACGTAGTCGGTGGTAGCGCTAACGACCGTGTCAGAATCCTTGGCTCACTCTTCTGTGGTGGCAACAACACTACCGTCGGCCTCTTCGAGCAGGGTAAGGTTAACCGTCCTGAGTGGGGTCTGCTCCGTGAGGTGCTCGTTCCTAATTCTGGTCGCGTAGCACTTAACATCGGTAGCCACGTCTCTATCGGCAACCTCGTCATGGGATGTAACGGTGAGAACTTCTTCACCGAAGGCAACATTCCTTATTCGACCAAGGATGGCAAGGAGTGGTATCACGGCTTCCTCGATGAGGATGACTTCCAGCACTTCGCTCGCGCCATCGATATGTCTTGTGTTCCTACCCTCACCTTCAACGCTGATGGCAAGTTCCACAACAACTATCCTATCGATGACCGAATGGGTGATAAGCTTGAGTTCAATACTCCTGGCGAGATGGATGCTACCGATGTCCTGATCAACGACTTCACCGGTGGTGGCTATCGTGGTTCGATGACCTGCGACTCTGTATATATCTACACACTTCCATTGGGTGTAACGATCCAGAATCAGGTAGTCGGTGGTTCTCGTAATGCACACTTCGCCTATACTGAGACCGAAGGTCCAGAAAAGGGTAAGGAGCGCAGCTGGATTGGCGGTATCGCTCCATATCATGATGATTTCATCAAGACCGACCGTCTGCAGCTCAACCTTTTCAACCGCTTTGTAAAGATGGAGACCACAACTGACAGTCAGGGGAACAAGGCTCATAAGGGAGCAAAGATCTATACCGGCTGTCTCGACTACGGCATCATCATGGGATATGCGTCACTCAACTTCCACTCCGACCTGCTGGGCGGCTACACGCTGAAGGAAGTCGAGACTTGGCTAGATATTTCTCAGGAATGGAACTCCGAGACCGGCCTCATCTATGGAGCCGGCAAGGGTAAGGATACCGAGATTCTGGGTAACACCTAT
>JAZUIL010000064.1:0-7094 GCA_045642245.1 Bacteroidales bacterium | reverse complement strand
TCCTCATAGTTCTGTGGAGCATAATCGTAAGCATCCTTATCAGCAAAGTCACGCTCCTTGAGCTCGACGATGCGCTTCATGAGTGGATTATTCTCAAGCTGGAACTTAAGTTCCGGATGATCAGTATAAAAATTTGCCATTGTTTTACTTTGTAAAAAGTTATTAGTTATAAGTTATTAGTTATTATCAGCAGACAAACCAGCATGAATTATCAGCAGGCAATTCCTAACTGAAAACTAATAACTATTAACTCAAGAAAAATTACTTAGAGTTTTTCTTGTAGTACTTAATCATCTTAGGAACAACCTGCTCTACAGTACCGTTGATGACATAATCAGCGATGGTGTTGATAGGAGCATTTGGATCGTTGTTGATAGAGATGATAATGCCAGAATCCTGCATACCAGCGATGTGCTGGATGGCGCCACTGACACCACAAGCGATGATCAATTTAGGACGAACGGTAACACCGGTCTGGCCAATCTGACGATCGAGATCAGCGAAACCTGCATCGACAGCAGCACGTGAAGCACCCACCTCAGCGTGGAGCTCCTTAGCAAGCTCGAAGAGCATATTGAAGTTCTCACGCGAACCAACGCCGAAACCACCATCGATAACGATAGGAGCACCCTTCAGGTTGTGCTTGGCTGCCTCAACGTGACGATCGATCACCTTCACTACATACTCAGTCTCAGGCACATACTTAGCAACGTCATGCTTGATGACCTCGCCCTTGTAGTTCTCATCGAGAACCTCCATCTTCATCACACCCTCACGGACGGTAGCCATCTGTGGACGATGCTCTGGGTTAACGATAGTTGCCACGATGTTACCACCGAAAGCAGGACGAATCTGCATGAGTTTGTTGTCGAAGTGCTTAACGATAGGCTTCTTGTTCTCGTCAAAGCCACAGTTCATATCAAACTCATCGATCTCAAGCTGGGTACAGTCAGCGGTCAAACCACTGAAGAGAGCAGAAGAAACACGAGGACCGAGGTCACGACCGATAACGGTAGCACCCATAAGGCAGATCTGAGGATCCTCCTCCTTGAAGAGGTTCACCAGGATTGCGGTGTGAGGATTAGAGGTGTAAGGGAAGAGACCTGGAGCATCAAAAACATGCACCTTGTCAACACCAAACTTCATCACCTGCTTCTCAACGCCATCGAGACCTGCACCAGCGCAGATACACTCGAGTTGAACGCCAAGAGTATTGGCCAACTTACGGCCTTTGGTCAAAAGCTCAAGAGAGACATCCTTGACGGTTGTACCCTCGATTTCGCAATATACAAATACTGAATTCATAATAATTCAAGTTATAAGTTATGAGTTATAAGTTATTGTCAAGTTGAGGACCTAACTAATAACTACCAACTTTGGCATTAGCCAATAATCTTTTCGTTCAACAATTCAACCATCAGGTTCTCGATCTCTGCATCGCTACCAGTCATGGTGCGGCTTTCCTTTGCCTTGAAGACGATATTGACAACAGTCTTCACATTGGTAGGAGAACCAGCCTTACCGACCTGCTTCAAATCTGCATTGATATCGGCAGCACCCCACTGAGTGATGTTCAGATAGTCCTTAGCAGGAGCTGCAGCATCTGCTGGACGCTCTGCAGGAACAGTTGCGTTCTTATACTTCATGACACGCTTAGCATTGCGTGGACGGCAAGGTACTGCAGAACCGTTGACTGTTACTACCAATGGAAGTGGAGCCTCAACAGTCTCAACACCGCCATCGATGTGGCGCTTGATAACAACCTTGCGGGCCTTCTCGTCAAGTGAGAGAATTTCCTCTGCATAGGTAACCTGGGTCAAGCCGAGCTTCTCAGCGATCTGAGGACCTACCTGAGCAGTATCACCATCGATAGCCTGACGACCACCGAGAATAATATCAAAATCACCGATCTTCTTGATAGCCTGGCTAAGAGTATAGCTGGTTGCAAGAGTATCAGCACCACCGAGGCAGCGATCAGTTACAACATAACCAGCATCAGCGCCACGGAAAAGAGATTCACGAATAACTTCAGCTGACTTAGGAAGACCCATAGTAACAACTGAGATGGTAGAACCAGGGAACTGATCCTTCAGACGAAGGGCCTGTTCCAATGCATTGAGGTCCTCAGGATTGAAGACGGCAGGAAGGGCAGCACGATTAATAGTGCCTTCTGGAGTCATTGCATCTGGACCAACATTGCGTGTGTCAGGTACCTGCTTGGCAAGTACGATAATGTTCAATGCCATAATAGATTTTAAATATAAATAAGTTAGAATTTTCCAGGGCAAAGGTAACAATTATTTCCGAACTATCAAAAGAAAAAAAGCGAAAACAGAGAATTCCTCTCTATTTTCGCCATATTTTTATTCATTTAGCAACAATACGTTGCACATATTCTGGAAATGTGTGCATTTCAAAATACTATTTTTGACTGCAATCTCCCAAACCATTGTTTTTGATAAGCCATTCGGCAATCTGAACAGCATTGAGAGCGGCACCCTTCTTGATCTGATCACCTACAAGCCAGAAAGTCAAGCCATTCTCATTGGCGAGATCCTTACGGACACGGCCAACATAGACATCATCCTTGCCTGCAAGGAAGAGAGGCATTGGATAAACCTTGTTAGCAGGATCATCCATCAACTGAACGCCCTCACCCTGCTGAATAGCCTCCTTGAAAGCCTCAACACTGACTGGCTCTTCGGTTTCAACCCACACAGCCTCAGAGTGGCTACGAAGCGAAGGAACACGTACACACATAGCCGAGCAAGCTGCATCGGTATGCATAATCTTACGTGTCTCGTTGAACATCTTCATCTCCTCCTTTGTATATCCATTGTCAGTAAAGACATCAATCTGAGGAATAACATTATAGGCCAACTGATAGGCAAACTTATCGACAGTTACAGGCTCATTGTTCAATACCTGACGGTACTGGGTCTCAAGCTCCTGCATAGCCACTGCACCTGCACCAGAAGCAGCCTGGTATGAAGCGATGTGGATGCGTTTGATGTGGCTGAGACGCTCCAAGCACTGGAGAACTACGACCATCATGATGGTGGTGCAGTTAGGGTTAGCGATGATGCCACGTGGACGGTTCAATGCATCAGCAGCGTTGCACTCAGGTACAACCAATGGCACATCAGCGTCCATACGGAAAGCTGAAGAGTTGTCAATCATCACAGCGCCATACTTAGTGATGTCAGCAGCGTACTCCTTAGAAGTACCGCCACCTGCAGAGGTGAATGCTATATCCACACCCTTGAAGTCCTCAGGATTGTGGGTAAGCTCCTTGACAACGATATCCTTGCCACGGAAGTTATAGGTACGACCGGCACTGCGAGCAGAACCGAACAAAAGAAGTTCATCAATTGGGAAGTTACGCTCAGCGAGAACCTTGAGGAACTCCTGGCCAACGGCGCCACTAGCACCGACAATTGCTACTCTCATCTTTCTTTAATTATATAATATTATCAAGTGGATTATCGGGCGCAAAGGTAGGCATATTTTAACAAATTCTTCCGTCATCACTTCGAAATAATACAAAAACGAAAGTAAAAATCAGGATTTTGTGCCAATCTGCCAAATCAAACTTGCATTCGCATGACTCTTTAATAAGCTTCGTGCTGCATATGGTTGTATTCATCGAACAACTTCAGGCACGCCTCCCTGTCTATCTCCGTAAGGAAATTTCCCAGCTTATCACGGCCGCCAAAGATCTCATTGAACTTATCATCACGGAATCCGATACGACCATTATCAGCGATCGTACAGCCATAATACACCTGATCAATATTGGCCCACATGATGGCACACAGACACATATGGCAAGGCTCGCCAGTCGTATAAAGCGTACAGCCAGAAAGGTCAAAAGTCCCTAACTCAGCACCAGCTTTACGAATAGCCATCATCTCTCCATGAGCCGTGGCGTCATTATTTGCCAACACCATATTATGCCCCCTTGAGATGACCTTTCCATCCTTCACAATCACCGATCCGAACGGCCCGCCATGACCCTGTCGGATACCCTCTCGCGCCTCCTCTATGGCCATCTGCATAAAATCATTATCTGTATAACTCTCCATATCTTTTTGCTCTAAACAATTTGGCAGTCACAAATCTTTATAGGTGAAGTTCACGAGCTTTGCTTTTTCTGAGGTGAGCACGGATGGACGGAGTGCAAAGAAGCCCTGGTAAGCGTTGTGATGCAGGCCAGAGACAACGACTCCACTCTCTACGGTGGTCCAGTTCACGCCATCAAGGCTTTTCTCTGAGGTAGCGATGTTCTTTTCGTTACGGATGCGGAGGAAGAAATGAGTAGCTGTATCCTGCAAGCCGAAGTTTGCATCATTATTATAGAAGAGGTAGAGGCCGGCCTTGGCACCCTCTTCGAGCTGGAACTCGGCAGTCACCTCATACGAGCGGTCAACGGCAGTGATGGTCTGTAGCTCGGCGCCCTCGAAGCCCGGCTCCCACTTGGCCCACATGAGTGGATTTGAGTAGTCTCGGAGCGTAGCGTACTGAGCACTCTCAGGGGTATCTTCAACGAAACCTTCTGCCTCATTCGTATTGGCAAGCTTAGGCCAACCGTCTTCGGTCCATTCTATGCTCTCGATGATGGTGGTGCGACCGAGGGTATGGTAGCCATTGCGATAAGAATGATAGACGATATACCAGTTTCCTTCAGCGTCGTCGAAGATCGTGCCATGGCCCTTTGACCACCATTCCTCATCTGCGCTGTATGTGTGGACGAGCGGATTGGTCGGCATATTCTCCCAAGGACCAATGGCCGAGGTGCTACGTGCTACGACTACCATATGGCTGGTAGGAGGTCCGGCGGTGCCACCTTCGGCGGTAACGAGATAATAATAATCGCCACGCTTGAAGAGCTTTGGAGACTCAAGCCACATGCCTTCGGTTTCCCAATCAGCAGGGAACTCCCAACCATCGTAAGGCTTGAAGACCTCACCGGCTGCAGCCAAACCATCATCAGTGAGCTCTACGGCATAACAGTTGTTGGTATAAAGATACTGCTTGCCATCAGCTGCATAGACATGACCCGGATCAATACCACCAGCTGCAAGTTTGATAGGTTCGCTCCAAGGGCCTGCAGGATTGTCGGCCATAACAACGTAATTCTCACCGGCGCTCGTCGGGTAATAGATATAGAACTTATCGCCTACCTTACAGATCTCTGGCGCAAAGATAGAGTACGGCTGATCACCTACAGCACGTGAGACAGGTTCCCAGTTCTCAAGATCGGTAGAATGCCAAACGAGGAGGCCTGGATAATAAGTAAATGACGAATGAGTCATATAAAAGTCCTTACCATCACGAACGATGCTAGGATCTGGATAATCACCAGGGAAGACAATCTTCTTCATTGTGGTCTGTTCTGGTTCTGCAGGCTGCTTAGGTGTGCAGGATACAGCGATGGCAGAAGCAGCAATTGCAACTGTCGATAGTATCAGTTTATTCATAGTAGTTTTTTCTTAGAAAGTTATCGAACCGTGTTCAAAAGCTCTGGTGTAGGACACTCATAGTTAGTGATTCCCAGCTTGATAGGGATCAGTTGCTCAAGGGTATGTACTGGCATCTCGACATCAGCAGGGAATGGCATCTTGCTGAAGGTCTGGAAATAGAGCAGACAGCCGTCTTTCCACCACTGGGCATCACGCGCCTGGATCTGGAGACGTGCGGTAATGTCTGCATAGATATCAGCATCAATCTGTCCCTGGCACTGCTGCCACTCCTGCTGCATAACTCTTACTTCACTGAGACCATGCTGATAATGATGACAGAGCGCGTTCCAAAGGCTCTCACGCATGGTCTTATTGCCATAATGATGTGTGATTGCCTGATTCCAACCAACATGATGGAAGAACAAAAGGTGCTGATAAGGACAAGTCTCAGGATCGTCGAGCATATCGGCATAGCGATGTGGATACTGACCCGTGGCATTACTACCTGAACTTGAGCGGTTAAAGCCTAATCCTTCTGCATCAGCCTTATGATAATAAGATGGCATCCAGTCAGGACGCGCACCTGGAATGTCGCAATATGGTTCTGGGCCATAGTGGTGACCCCAAGCAAACTGATGATGCAATCCGAGTGGCATCATATAATCTACAACGGCTTCACGACTGCGCATCATCATGCTGGTGATACTTGAAACAACGGCTGGCTTATCCTGAAGATCGAAGGTCTGAGTGGCCCATTCCTGTGCAATGGCCTCAGCAGTAAGCTGATCGTTCCATGCCAGACGACCGAAAGCGTACCAGTTGCTTTGTGCCATGACATTACCACACCAGCTGACACTGTTACCAATGTTGCTGACACCACTGAATGCAGTCAAAGCACCTGGACGGCTCTGCTTGTTATTGAGCGGACAATTGGCATTCTCACGTACGTCCTCGAGGAACTCCTGCCACATTGTACCAAGGTAAGCAATATGATTACTATGACCAAGATACTCTTGTGTAATCTGTACTTCAGCCATCTCTCGAGTCTTTGGCATTGCACCGAAGAGGGCACTGAATGGTTCGCGAGGCTGGAAGTCAATAGGACCGTTCTTGATCTGAATAATGACATTGTCAAGGAACTTGCCATCCAATGGGTGGAACTCCAAATAAGCCTGCTTAGCGCGATCAGGATCAGAAGGACTATAAACGAAAGCGCGCCACATCACAATACCACGGTAAGGCTTGAGTACCTTTGCCAGCATGTTAGCACCATCTGCATGGGTGCGACCGAAGTCGTTTGGACCTGGCTGACCTTCTGAATTGGCTTTCACGAGAAAACCTCCGAAATCAGGAATGAGATTATAGATCTCCTTGACCTTCTTGGCCCACCAGTTCTGTACTTTGCTATTAAGTGGATCAGCGGTGTCGAGGCCGTCGAGCACCATAGGCGATGCAAAATTAATAGCCAGATAGGTGCGGATGCCATAGGCGCGCATGATGTCAGCCATCTTCTTTACCTCCTGCAGATATTCGGCAGAAAGAACCTTTGGAGAGGCGTTGACATTATCTGGCACGAAGGCGTTAATGCCGATGGAAGCATTAGCACGAGCATAATCGCGCAGGTGTTCAAGC
>JAZUIL010000063.1:0-19667 GCA_045642245.1 Bacteroidales bacterium | reverse complement strand
CCAGTAGGTACTGTACCTATCTATCAGGCTTTGGAGAAGGTCCAGGGTCGTGTAGAAGATCTGAACTGGGAGGTTTATAAGGATACGCTTATTGAGCAGTGCGAACAGGGTGTAGATTATTTCACGATCCATGCCGGTATTCGTCGTCACAACGTGCATCTTGCCGATAAGCGTCTTTGTGGCATCGTTTCTCGTGGCGGTTCTATCATGAGCAAGTGGTGTCTGATCCACGATCAGGAATCATTTCTCTATGAGCACTTTGACGATATCTGTGACATTGTTCGTCAGTATGATGTCGCTCTTTCATTAGGCGATGGTCTTCGTCCGGGTTGTACTGCTGATGCCAACGATGCGGCTCAGTTTGCAGAGCTTGATACTATGGGTGAACTTGTAACACGTGCTTGGGATAAGGGTGTTCAGGCCTTCATCGAGGGTCCTGGTCATGTGCCAATGCATAAGATCCGTGAGAATATGGAGCGTCAGCTCGACCATTGTCATGAGGCTCCATTCTATACGCTTGGTCCTATCGTTACTGATATCGCTCCAGGTTATGACCATATTACTTCGGCTATCGGTGGCGCTCAAATTGCATGGCTCGGTACAGCTATGCTTTGCTACGTAACTCCTAAGGAGCACCTTGCATTGCCAAACAGAGAGGATGTTCGTAATGGTGTGATTACCTACAAGATTGCAGCTCATGCTGCAGACTTAGCAAAAGGACATCCGGGTGCTGAGATCCGTGATAATGCGTTATCAAAGGCTCGTTTCGACTTCCGTTGGCGTGATCAGTTCCATCTCTCACTTGATCCTGAGCGTGCTTTACAGTACTTTGAGGAGGCAGGTCATACTGATGGAGAGTACTGCACGATGTGTGGACCAAATTTCTGTGCAGCTAAGCTTACACACGATCTGAGAAAACTGTAATATGCTTACACAAGAGCAAAAGAGAAGATACAATCGTCATTTGATCCTTGATGGCATAGGTCCTGAAGGACAACAGAAATTGCTAGAGGGTAGAGTGCTGATTGTAGGTGCAGGAGGTTTAGGTTCGCCTTTGGCTCTATATCTTACTGCAGCTGGTGTGGGAACGATTGGCTTGATGGATGGTGATTTGGTATCAATTACGAATTTGCAACGTCAAGTCATTCACACAACAGCCGATGTAGGAAGGTTGAAGGTTGATTCTGCTGAGGAAAAAATGCATGCTTTGAACCCTGAAGTAAAGGTGAAGAAGTATGATTTCTTCTTAAGTGAAGATAATGCTTTGGGCATCATACGCGATTATGATTTCGTGATTGATGGAACTGATAACTTCGCACCAAAATATCTGATCAATGATGCTTGTGTGATGTTAGGTAAGTCGTTCTGTATGGGCGGTATCAATCGATATAAAGGTCAATTGATGACTCATGTACCTGGAACGGCCTGTTATCGATGCTTATTCCCAGAACCTCCTGCCAAAGAAGAGGTAGAAACTTGTGCAATGGTGGGTGTATTAGGGAGTATAGCAGGAATTTGTGGCACGTTACAAGCTACAGAATGTATCAAGTTCTTTACGGGTCATGGCCAGTTACTGACCGATTCATTCCTGACATTTGATGCTACAACGATGGAATTCCAGCGCTTTGATTTCTTCAAGAATGAAGAGTGTGCGATGTGTGGTGAACATGCAACCATTAAAGAACTGAAAGAATATGCTTTCCGTCCTTGTTCTAAAAACTAAAATAGAATAATTAATTATCAATAATAATGTTCAGTGACGAACTATTAAAAATTGATTGGGATGAGACAACCCAAAAGATTGCCTCTAAGACCGATATGGACGTACGCAGGGCTCTGGCAAAGAGCCACTGCGATGTGGAGGATTTCATGGCGTTGATCTCTCCGGCTGCTGAGCCTTATCTTGAGGTGATGGCACGTCTGAGCCAGAAATATACCAGAGAGCGCTTCGGCAATACAATGTCGATGTTTATTCCTCTCTATATTACCAACTCATGTACTAATTCATGCGTGTATTGTGGATTCCATCGAGAGAATCCTATGGCACGAACCATCCTGACCATCGATCAGTGTGAGGATGAATATAAGGCTATAAAGCGTATTGCACCATTTGAAAATCTGCTCATCGTGACTGGTGAGAATCCAGGTGTAGCTGGTCCTAAGTATCTTGCTGAGGCTTTGGATTGTGCAAAACCATATTTCTCTAACCTCAAACTTGAGGTGATGCCTCTGAAAGCTGAGGAGTATGAGATGCTGACACACCATGGTTTGAATGGCGTAATCTGTTTCCAGGAGACCTATAATCGCAAGAATTATAAGCTCTATCATCCACATGGTATGAAGTCTCACTTCGAGTGGCGTTGTGATGGTTTTGACCGTATGGGACAGGCTGGTGTACATAGCATTGGTATGGGTGCACTTCTTGGCCTTGAGAAAGAATGGAAGACTGATGTGACGATGCTTGCATATCATTTGCGTTATCTGCAGAAGCATTACTGGAGAACAAAATATAGCGTGAACTTCCCCCGCATGCGTCCGGCTCAGAATGAAGGCTTCCAACCAAACTGTTTTGTCAATGACCGTCAGCTGGCACAGGTGACATTTGCCATGCGAATCTTTGACCATGACGTAGATATTTCTTATTCTACTCGTGAGCCTGGTTTCATCCGCAATAATATGTGTACATTGGGTGTAACCACTATGTCTGCAGAGAGCCGTGTCAATCCTGGTGGTTATTACACTTATCCTGAAGCTCTCGAGCAATTCTCGGTAAGCGATGACCGCAAGGTTGATGAGATTGTACGTTCGCTAAAGGAGCGTGGCATTGAGCCTGTCTGGAAAGACTGGGATGCATCTTTTGACTTCACCAGAAGCCAGAAGAAATAAGAGTATTGAATTGTCTATGTTGGTTGTTATAACTTTACCTACTTTTATCAGTAACGAAGCTGATGCCATCGTTGCTTTGTTTGAGCAACGTGGCATAGACTTCCTGCATCTTAGAAAACCGGATGCCCCGGAAAAGGAGGTAGAGGAATTGTTGAAACAGATTCCTTCTGACTACTATTCGCGTATTGTAATTCATGACTTTCATGCGTTAGCTGCCAGATATGGAGTAGGAGGAATCCACCTTACGGGTCGTCATCCTGAGGTGCCTGACAACTGGCAGGGTAGAGTGTCTACTAGTTGCCATAGCATTGAAGAACTGCAACGTCGAAAGGAAGAGGGGTACCTGCAGCAAGGCGAGAAGAAATCCTTCGCATATTTGTCGTTAAGTCCGATTTTTGATAGTATTTCAAAAAAAGGATATCTTGCTGCGTTTACTTCAGAAGAACTGATAGAAGCTGCTCATTCCGGGATTATTGATCAACGTGTCTTAGCGCTTGGTGGTGTGACGTTTTCTCGTTTGGATGAAGTCCGTGCGATGGGATTCGGTGGTGCAATGATTCTTGGAGATGCCTGGCAAAGATAGAAAACAATATAGCCTTGTGTAAAATGTCATGAGCAAGGTGTCTTTAAAGCATAATGTGAAAGAATAGAATAAAATGAATGTCGTTTTGACCATAGCGGGAAGTGATACTTCTGCAGGTGCAGGTATTCAGCAGGACCTTAAGACCATAACGGCCTTGGGGCAATATGGCGCTACGGTCATTACGGCTATTACAGCACAGAATACAATGGGAGTGCAGGCCGTGGATCCTGTATCTGGTGAGATGGTATTCTCTCAGATCAAATCGGTAATGGACGATCTGGATGTCAAGGCTATAAAGATTGGCATGATCCCAAATCTGGAAGTCGCTAAGGCTATTGTCGAAAGACTTTCGAAGACAAAAGATCCTATTCCTGTTATTTGGGATCCTGTGATGATCAGTACTTCAGGAACACGCCTCATGGCAGAAGACTGCATTGCTTATCTGCAGGAGTATCTGACACCCTATTGCACGCTGATTACTCCAAATCTTCCGGAATCGGCTTTGTTTATTCCTCCTTACAAGACGAATATGCTGATAAAGGGAGGACATGCAGACGGTGATGAAATGACAGATACGTTGATACTAATAGATGGCCGAGAGTATCAGTATACCAAGCAGCGTATCAGTACCGGTAATTTGCATGGTACAGGATGCACATTATCTTCTGCCATCGCTTCTTATATGGCCAGCGGATATTCTTTGCCACATGCAGTAGAATCTGCTAAGGAATATCTCACAAAAGCAATTGTTGCTGGACAAAAACAGCACATTGGACATGGAAACGGACCATTAGGTATACCGTAAAATGTGGAACGTTTTTTATTACATGAGAATATAAATCCCAAGGACACCCAATATACAAATGTCACCAGTACCTTTCTTTACCAAAAACAGCCAGGTTTTCAAACTCGCAGATTATATTGCGAGTAGTCATCTGTCGTTCGATGTCTTCGATACGATACAGAGAGTTTTCTTATTGAGCAATAAGGTGAGTACTGTACTCATTAGTGTCGAGGACGATAGTGTCATCGGCTTGTCTTCGTCAATCATTGCAGATACTTCTAAACTATCACCTGATACTACGATTGAAGTAATTCCATATAATGATTGGCGTAAAGAGATTGCAGAGTCTTTTGCCTATGATTATGATCGAAGCCGTTTCACTCGCAGTACCTTGCTCGAGACACTACGTTATAAGGTTAGAGACCATCAGCGTTATTCGTTTGTAGCGCATAAGCTGGAGAATGTTGGTCAGGAAAGTGTCGTCAAGTATACATTTATCAGTTTAGGCAAGGATGCTAAGTTTATCCTGTCTACCCAACAGGAGATCACACACAATCTTGAGCATGATGTCTTGACAGGTGGCTTGAATCGTGGCGGTCTGTTGCGTGAATTACAGACAAAGATTGAGATGAGTGATCGCTTGTCAGAATATGCGATCCTTTATTTCAATATTCAGAACTTTCGACTGATCAACGAATTCTATGGAGATGAGATAGGAGATAAGGTGTTGCAGTATATGTATACACAGCTTGTCTATTCGTCACTTACTCCTGTGTCCTATGCACGTATGGAATCAGATAAGTTTGTCTGTCTGGTACGTAAAGAGTATTTTGACACGGATGTTGTTACACAGCTGTGTCATCAGGAATACGTGGCAGATCAGATGAAGATCCCGTTCCAGTGTCTGTGTGGCATTTGCTTTATAAAGAATTCGCTTGTTCCGCCTATCCATGTCATCAACCGTGCTAAGCTGGCTATCTCATATATCAGTGACCAGTACATTAAGCCATGGATGATCTTTGAGGATTATATGCAGAGCTCGTTTTTCTCTGATAATGAGATTCTGCAGTCGTTCGACGAGGCCTTTGCCAATAATGAGTTCGTGCCATATTTCCAGCCTATTGTCGATGCAAAGACAGGTCAGATTGAGATGGCAGAAGCATTGGTGCGATGGGTATCTCCTAAGCATGGTATCGTTTCTCCGACGTTGTTTATTCCTATTTTGGAACGACATGGCGGTTTGTCTCGTATCGACACACTGATGGAAAGCCGTATCATCGAGATGCAGCGTCGTCGTATGACCAAAGGTCAGCCAGTCATCCCGATTGATATTAATCTCTCGTGGGTAGACTTCTCTGATAAGAAGTTCGTCGATCAGCTCTTCCGTCATATTGAGGAGCATGCTCTGCCAAATAACCTCTTACGTTATGAGATTACAGAGACAGCGCTCTCAGATATTGCTGAGAACCGACTCGATGTGTTAGCCTTCTTTAAGAAGCATGGCATCGAGGTGCTCATCGATGATTTTGGACAGGGTTATTCATTCGGTACGATGAAAGATGTGGATTTCAGCTTTATTAAACTTGATAAGTCTTTGATCGATCGTATCGGAGAGAGTAATAAGGTGGATTTGTTGATCGAGACTTTGATCAGCATGTTCCACAAGATGAATGCAAAGATCATTGCTGAGGGTGTTGAGACTGATATCCAGGTCAACTACCTCCGTCAGATAGGTTGTGATTACATCCAGGGATTCTATTTCTATAAGCCTATGGATGAGAATGCATTCTTGGCTTTGCTCGAGCAACAGCAGATAGCTTTGGATTATGGCATGTTACATAATGGACCTGCCATGAACTCAAGCGATAAGTTCTCTAAATGGGTAGATCGAGATACATTAGAGAAGAAGTATGATAATTTGAAGCAGGTAGTCGAAGAGGCAAAGTGTCTGCGCATGCTTCTTGACGAACAGGATATTCATATATTCGAATGGGATATCAAGACACATATCGATAGGGTACCTGAGAAGTTCCGTAAGATGTATAATCTGCCATCGGTAGAGATCCCTAATATGCCAGAGATCGCTGATCTTTGTGTCCCTGAAGATCGTGACCGATTCCGCGATTTCTATTATCGTGCAGCTCGTGGAGAACAGTCAGGAACAGACTATTTCCGTTTGTATACACCGGATGGAAAGAGTTATAACTGGTATCGCAAGACGTTCTATACGCTCTATGATGCCAATGGATTCCCGTATAAGGCCATCCTTGCGATGCAGAATTATGGCGACAAGTATAAGTTGCGTCTCCAGAAGGCTCGTGAACTCATGCTCACCAAGGAGCAGGATATCCTGACCTTTGTTTATGCCGTTCATGACGATACGCTACGTTTCAATTATCTTGATGAAAATGGAGAAGTGGTCTCTCGTACTATCCAGCCTTATCTCCAGAAATTGTATACCCCAGGAGCAAAAGCTCACAAACTGGCTAAGATCATTCAGCAGAAGGTTGATGATGTCGAAGGTCCACGTAGCGGTTATATAGATTTCTATAATGACACTACTCAGACCGAACAGCGTGCACATTATACAAAGATTGATGGTGAATACGGTCATCTCTATGCCATTATAGGACAGGCCGAGGATATCAATAGAACCAAGGAGCGCCTTACAGAGACCATCAAGTCTCAGAATGAGTTACTGGGTATTACGGAGAGTCTTCGTGGTATTTATAGTGCGGTTACCTACGTTAACCTTAAGGAGAATGTCTCTCGTGTCATGATCCTTGATAAGGCCTATAATGGAGTCCTCTCAACGAGGATGCAGTGGTATACGATTTCTCGCCTGTATGTCGAACGACTGATCAAACCACAGTATCGTGAGAAATTCTTGGCCTTCATCGATCTGCCAACGTTGAATGATCGCATTAGCCAAAGCAAATATATCTCATTTGAGTATGAAGATACTGTGTTAGGCTGGTTGCGTGGCTTCCTGATTCCTGCTGAGCGTGATCAGGATGGCAATATTGTGGCAGTGATCTTTGCCACACAGGCCATTGGTAAGGAGAAGAGTACGATGGAACGTCTCATCTATCTTTCAGAAATCGATTCTCTTACCCAGATACGTAACCGATATAGTGGTATGCGAGAAATTTCTGCGGCATTGAAGACTGGCCGTTCTGGAGTCTTTGGCATCCTTGATAGTGATAAGTTCAAGTATGTCAATGATACTTATGGTCATATTGTCGGTGATTCCGTACTCGAATGCATTGCTAAGGGTCTGGTAGAGATGAATCCTGATGGCATCAATATGCGACTTGGTGGTGATGAGTTCGCCTTCTATTTTGAGGGTGATTATTCTGACGAAGAAATCCGTAAGAAACTGGACATCTTGTTTAACTATATTCATCAATTCAAATTTGGAGAGAACACAGAGCAACACATATCAGTAAGTGTTGGTATTGTGGCCTTCAGTAATGCCAAGACCATTGATATTGATGAGGCCTACCATCGTGGAGATGCACTCCTTTACCAGAGCAAGAAGACTTATGGCAATGCATTCACCATCGAACGTATCGGATAACTCATATATTATAATACTAAAAAATGTCGAATAATTGGAAAATACAGCAGGCCAACCTTCAGGATGCGTCGGCTATTGCAAAGTTTCAGGTACAGATGGCCGATGAGTCAGAAGGTACTGTCCTTGATTATGAACTTGTCTTAAGAGGAGTGACCGAGGGTCTCAAAGATGCTGCCAAGGGAACTTATCTTGTAGCTCGTAACGAGAACGATGAGGCTATTGCCTCTTTGCTGATTACTAAGGAATGGAGTGATTGGCGTTGTGGTTGGTATTGGTGGATACAGAGTGTATACGTTTGCCCTGATTATCGTCGTAAGGGAGTGTATCGTGCCATGTATGCTAAGGTCAAGGAATTGGCTAAAGCAGATAACTCGCCATGTGTACGCTTGTATGTCGATCGTACCAATGAGCGAGGTCTTTCTACCTATCAGTCTTTAGGTATGAAGGAGAGTCATTATTTGTTCTACGAAGAGGATCTGGATTGATTGCTTCGGGTTCAGCTACAGAGTGAGATGAGAATTACATCGCTAGTAGAAAACACCAGTCGTAAGGGATTGCCTGTCGAACATGGATTGAGTTTGTATATAGAAACCAACCATGGACAGACGATCCTTTTTGACATGGGACAAAGCTCGCTTTTTGCTGATAATGCAGAGCGCCTTGGCTTGTCAATAGGAGATGTAGACATCGCTATAATCTCCCATGGCCATTATGATCATGGAGGAGGACTTCGTCATTTCCTTTCACTCAATCAGAAGGCTAAAATCTATATTCATAAGGACGCCTTTACTCCGCATTATTCGTTGCGAGATACCGGACTTCACTACATTGGCTTGGATGTGTCTATATCTGACCATCAACAGATAGTTCATTGCGAAGAGCATACGGTACTTGATGATCGTATTACCCTCTTCGCTGATGTAAATGGAGATTGCTGTTATCCCGTGGGAAACAGATTATTATTCAGTGTGCAGGATGGAGTATCTGGTGATGCTCAGCGACGAATCAATGATGATTTCTATCATGAACAGAACTTGATCCTTCAAACTGAAGGAAAGACCATCCTTTTTGCAGGATGTGCACACCGTGGCATCGTGAATATATTGAGACATGCAACTGATCTCATCGGCCATGCACCTACGCATGTCTTTGCCGGTATGCATCTGGTAAAAAGTGGATTGTCCGAAACTGAAGAAGAGTCTTTTATTCGTGACTTGGCACAATATCTTAGCTCTTATTCTGATTGTAAGTTTTTTACTATGCATTGCACTGGTACTATGCAGTTCGAGATGCTGAGACGCCTGATGGGAGAACAGATAGAATATCTTTCATGTGGTGATTCTGTGGAGATCTAAAATATACTAGGAAAGTAATGACTCGAGTTTTTTATTACTTAGACCGTTATAGATAAGATTAGGAGGCCTTACATTTTTGTAAAGCCTCCTAATCTGTTATCTCGGCGATTTCATACATCCCTTTTGGGATTTGTAGTTCTTTGAAACCGACTTTTCTAAAGAGTATACGAATAAAATCTTTGTGATTTAGAAGATCTTCTGTACGAAGTCATGAAGCGACTTACGCCATACTTGCCACTCGTGATCGCCAGGGAAAGTATTGAAGACGATATTGAGACCATCGGCTCTCATCTTCTCTACAGCTTTGGTGGTAGGGGTGATACGAGGATCGTCGGTACCTACTGAGATGTAGAGTACTTTGAGGTCCTGATTAAATTTGCTGGCGTTGCTGATCAAACCTGGAAGAGCCTTCTCTGCATCGAATGAAGCTGCTTCTCGGATACCTCCGAAGACACCGGTACTGAAGATGCCGAGAGCTGAGAATAATTCGGTGTGCTGTAAACCGGTGAAGAAGGTCTGTCCACCACCCATTGAGAGACCTGACATGGCTCGGAAGTCTCGTCCTTTCTTTACGCGGAAGTTCTTCTCGATGAATGGAATGAGAGTCTCAGTGATTTCCTGTCCGTGAGGTTTCATACCTTCGATGTTATAGCCAAAACGGCTGCCAGGAATGTTGTAGGTACCGTTTGGCATCACGACGATCATCTCTTTGGCTTTACCTTCAGCAATGAGATTGTCCATGATATAATGGGTCTTGGCCTGACGGATCCAGCCGGTCTCGTCTTCGCCACCTCCATGCTGCAGATAGAGTACAGGATAATCTTTGCCACTGGTCTCATAGCCTGCAGGAGTATATACCCATACGCTTTCTAGCTGCTGGCGTACTGGTGAATAGTATTCAAGCTGATGCACCTGGCCGTGTGGCACATCTTTGTAGTCATAGAAGTCACAGCCTTTCTCTGGAATGTCTATGGCACTGCACATGCGACCACAGCCAAAATAGCTCTGGCTTGAGGGATCAGAGTACTCGACGCCATCTATGGTGATCCAGTAGTAGTGGAAGCCTTCGATAAGTGGCTTGGTATGTGCGATCCAGCTGCCATCGTCTTGCTTGACGAAACGGCAATCACCATCGAGCGAGAGACGATAGTCTGAAGCATCGGTAGCCTTGACGCGTACTTCCACACTATTGTCAGGCAGAATGCGAGGATACTGATTGCCTGGGATGTTGGTCTTTGGTAAGGTGTAATCCTGTGCCATGGCGCTTAGAGCTGCCACCGACAAGAGGACGGTAAGAAATGTCTTCATGTTTTGATGTATTTAATCCAGGAATAATGTTTACGGTGTTGCAGGTATTCTCTCTCTCGTTCATGAAGATAAGCTTCACGTTCGAAGGAGATGGCACGGTAGGCGCGATGGCCATGGAACCGGTAGTAACAGAGTTTGATGATCCATTCTATAATATATATAGGAAGGAAAAAGAGGTAGCCAAGCTCTCTATACTGCGCGGTGTGTATCTTTTCGTGATTATAGTCTTTTTGAGCCATGAACACTTTCTGGTCTTTCCTGACGAGCAGAAGACCAAAGAGGTTCATGGCTTTGAAACCTTTGATAGGGAAGAGTTTGTTGTAGAGGATCATTACTCCAGCTCTTTCAGTACAGGATAGATGTACTTGTAGATCAGATTCTGTTCACCCTGTAAATCCTGCGAGCTGGCAGTGATAGCGATGACAGCATCTTGCGATGGCCATACGTAGATGTACTGACCAAAAGCTCCATCGGCGCGGTATGAATCTTCAGGACTGATCCACATCTGATAGCCATAGCCGAGCATCCATGTGCAGTTCTCTGGAGTGAGGCCACGCTCTGCTACGTTGTCAGGACGAGAACCTGCTGGTACTGATGGTACGTGGTAGCGCGATTGTTCTCCAATCCATGCTTCGCTGATAAGCTGCTTGCCGTTCCACTGGCCTTTCTGGAGGAAGAGCTGGCCGAACTTAGCCATGTCCTCAGTCTTGAGATTGAGACCCCAGCCACCGGTATTGATACCCTCTGGATTCTCCCACCACTCTGGCTGATCAATGTGCAGAGGCTGCCACAGACGCTCCGAAAGGAAATCGTTGACCTTCTGGCCGGTGACCTTCTGTACGATGGCAGAGAGCATGAAAGTGCCAATGGAGTTATAGCAGTACCAGGTACCTGGCTCCTTGGTGACAGGATTAGCGAGGAACTTGCCGACCCAGTTAGTGACGGTGTCGACCTCGTTCGAAACCACACGGATAGGTGTTTCTACTTCGTGACCACAGGTCATGGTGAGGAGATTGTCAATGGTCATGGCTTTGAGATACTCTGACTGCTCTGCTGGAAGCTGATCAGGGAAGAAATCTACGACCTTATCGGTGACCTTAAGCAATCCGTCATCGACACACATGCCGATGGCTGCTGCGGTGAATGACTTGCTGACTGACCACATAGCGTGTGGCTTCTCTGGCTGAGCATCGCCATACCAGTGTTCGAAGAGGACTTCGCCATGCTTCATTATCATGACGCTTTCAAACTTTACAGACTCAAGAGTATCATCTTCAGCTATCATGGCCTCTACTGCCTGCTGGAGGCTCTCTGGTGTAGCTTCTGCACGAGGCAGGTCAATAATTTCTACTGGCTCCTTGGTAGTGGTACATGAGGCGAGGAGCAGTGAAAGAGTTACGGTGTTAAATAGTGAAAGTGGTTTCATAATATAGGTAATGTTTTATTCTCGATATTAATGACGGTATTTAGAATTCTACTCCTACGCCTACACAGAAATTAAATTCGTCGAAAGTAGGACTGTACATAGGAGTGGCCTGGACGTTGAGCGTAGCATTGCCGATGGTCCATTCCTTATCCAGACGCGCTGAGATGTTACAGATACCTGCAGAATGATCTCCGCTGTACATGCCTTCCCATGGAGTAGCTGCCAGAACGGCCTGGAGCTTCATGGCAGGCTTCTCCCATTCCCAAGTATAGTTAGCCTCAATGTAAGTAGAGAAGGCGCGCTTGAAGACAGGATCTAAAGTAAAGCTCTTTTCGTCATCAAGGATAGCATCTGCACCAGCGATGTTGGTAGAGACAACGAACTGCAGTGGGAGATTGGTCAAGGTGTACTTGAGTGTCGCTTCGAGCTGGTTGGCTCCTTCGTTTTCAAGACCGAGATCAAAGTAGTTGCCATCGAAATAATAATAGTGGATGAGCTGGAGCTCAAAGTTCTTATACGCGTAACCGATGGTGAGGTCGAACTCCTTGTTAGTCGTACCTTCCATTCCATAATTAGCAGCTTCGACACTGGCCCAGAGATCGACGGTAAATCCACCTTTGCTATACCATACGTTAGGCTGGAAAGAGAGTCCTGCCATACGTGTGCCACGCCACAGATAGTGGCTTACGATGTCTGCACGACCTCCGAAGCCTTCTTCTTCTTCCTCCTCTTCGTCAGCAGCAAAAGCTACAGTAGGAGTGAGGGAGAGAACCAGGATAGACACAAGACCTGCCAAGCGGGCCAGACGTTCACGACGCAGCTGACGACGACGCAGCGTGCGATACTTGCGACTTGCAATCCCGAAGACAATCAGGAAGAGCACGGTTAAGATAAATGTAAGCATTTTCCAATTGAGATTATTTCCTTTGACACGACTCCACATCTCAAGCATGGCTTCGTTGCGGTCAGCGGTGTCATGCATGAGTACACAGCGGTCGATGACCGACTGATCAGGATAATATACATGGTTGAGTGGCACAGCCTCGGCCTCTGGTCCGAAGAAATAGGAGGCATTGAGTGTGTCACACTCTTCATCGATCATGGCTTCGAGGACATCAGGCGTACCGATGACACTGACGTAACCTGTGGCCTCCATATTACGGACCGCATGTTCGCCACTGCAGAGGAAGTTGATCCAGTAGCTGGCAGCACGAGTGTTTTTAGCATAGATCGGAATGACCCAACCGTCGAACCACGCGTTAGAACCTTCGATAGGGACGGTATAGGCCAGATCTACGCCTTCATCCTCTTCGTCGATGGCCCATTGTGCATCACCGCTCCAGGTAGCATTGAGCCAGACTTTACCCTGACACATACGCTCCTTGCCGAAGTCGGCTTCCCAACCAGCGATCTGTGGTTTGCAGTCGGCCAGGAACTTCTCTACAGCTGCGATGTTTTCATCAGAGAGGTCGGTGGCCAGTTCGTTGCGACTGACACGACCTAAGAGGATATCGCTATAACGTGCAGCGCAGATCAGGACGGAATAAACGTCGCGGAAAGCATCCTTCATATAGATCTGCTGCTGGAAGCGTGGATTCTGCAGCGCCTTCCATGACTCAACTTCCTCGTCTTTGACAAACGCGCGGTTGTAGAGGATACCGGTAGTACCCCACATATAGCCGACGGTGTAATCTGCCACGTTGACCATCTTGTCTCCGTATAATGGATTGTTCTTTGGAGCCATCTCCTGGAACATACCACGTGCCCATGGACTTACGTTGTCAAGCAGGTTAGGAGTGCTGGTAGCTGCGAAGTCGGTAGTGTCAATCTTCTGGAGGAGTCCACGGCAGAGCATACGCTCGATGATATACTCTGAAGGACACACGACGTCATAGTCTTCGTGACCGACTTCGATCTCAGTGAGCATGTTCTCGTTGATATCGAAGGTCTGATAGATGACTTTGACCGATTCGCCTGTACGCTCTTCATACCATTGCTCAAATTCCTCGATCAGGTCGAGATCAAGGTAGTCGGCCCAGTTGTAGACCTTGAGGACGTGGTCACGGTCCTGCGCTGAGGCGGAGAGGACAACGGTGAGGAGCAGAATGAGTGAGAATATCTTTCTCATTATATATTACTTTTTAGCAGCAGAGCGGATGGCTCTGTAGTTCTGTATGATCAATAGTGCAAGAATGACGAGGAAAACCAACGCGAAGAGTGGGCGGAGTTCTGGGGTGAGGCCTCCTTTACGTGCGTCAGCGTAGATGAACGTAGAGAGCGTGTCGATGCCACCAGATCCTTTGGTAAAGAGTGTGACGGCAAAGTCATCGATACTCAACGTAAGTGCCAGCATGAAGCCAGAGAGGATACCTGGTCGGAGTTCTGGGATGAGGACACGCTGCAAGGCTACAAAAGGAGTGGCTCCAAGGTCGAGCGCTGCTTCGTAGAGGCTCGGATTCATCTTCATGAGTCGTGGCATCACCGAGAGGACTACGTAAGGCGTACAGAACGCGATATGAGCGCAGATGACAGTTCCTATACCTCGACTGACTCCCATGGCTACAAATAGCAGGAAGATAGAGATACCTGTGATGATATCCGGATTGATAATAGGGATGCTATTGACAAACGAAACCATCTGACGCTGACGACGCTTCATGTTGAAGATACCGATAGCAGCCACCGAACCTAAGATTGTGCTGACGATAGCAGAAACAAACGCGATGATCAGCGTATTGAGGACGGCGTTATTGAGCGCTGAACCGGCATCGCCACGGAACAGAGAAGCGTAAAGCTCTGTAGAGAAACCTGTCCACGAACCTAAGACTTTGGCCTCTGTGAACGAGAACACGACGATGATGAAGATAGGCGCATAGAGGGCCAACAGCAGCATCCAGAGATAGAGGTTAGCTATGAACTTATTCATTGTCGCCGAAGAATGAAGTTAAACCGATAATGACCAGCATGATGAGCGAGAGTGCTGCACCATAGTTGAGCAGGCCTGCATTGATGTTCTCCTGAATGACCGTACCAAAGAGCTTGATATTATTCATGGTCAGAAGCTCTGAGATGGCAAAGGTCGAAAGTGTTGGCATGAAGACCATTCCGATACCCGAATAGACACCTGGCATAGAAAGTGGCAGGATGACGTCAGAGAAGACTCTGTGTGGACGTGCTCCGAGATCGTAGGCGGCTTCGACTACCTGAGGATCCATCTTCTGCAAAGTGTTGTAGATAGGGTAGATCATGAACGGCAGGAAGTTATAGACCATACCGAAAATCAGCGCGCCTTCGCCAAGCGGGAGATGCATGAAATCGAATAAGGCCACCGTTGCTAAGGTGCGAAGCAGGACGTTAATCCACATCGGAAGGATAAACAGCATGGCCATCATAGCTGGTGTGCCATATTTGCTGTTGGCCATAAAATAGGCAGCCGGATAGCCTAAGAGGATACACAGCAGCGTAGTGATCATGGCAATGCCGATGGAGTAGATGAATGTATTGATGGCATCCGGCTGCAGGAAGAACTTCTCGAAATAGCGTAGCGTGAAGCCATCGTCATCGACGAAAGCATAGTAGGCCACCAAGATCAGCGGGATGACCACCAATACGGCCATGAAAAGGATATACGGGAGCGCCCAGACAGGGCGGTTACCCATGATGCGAAGTATCTTGCGAAGCATGAGCTATCAGCGTTTGATGACGTGAATATTGTCTGGGGTAATGTAGGTCTTGACTTCGTCTCCTACGTTGCAAGCTTTGTAGTTGTGTACCTGCAGCATGAAACCTGATGGTGTCTCGACATACATCTCGTAATGTACACCCTTGAAGATGCAGGAACGGACGATACCCTCACTGAACTGATTGCAACCTTCTGGAACTTTGTTGTCGTCTTTGACTAATACGATGTCCTCAGGACGAATCACAACGTGAACAGAAGCCTGTGTTCCGAAACCGGCATCGACACAACTTACGCTATGATTGAGGAATTCGACATTAAAGTCGCATCGCATCGTACCATCCAGAATGTTCGATTCACCGATGAAGTCTGCTACAAAGGTATTGACTGGTTCGTCATAGATATGCTGAGGTGTTCCCATTTGTTGGATAAGACCTTCATTCATGACTACGACGGTATCGCTCATCGTGAGTGCTTCTTCCTGATCGTGTGTCACAAAGATGAATGTGATACCCAATTCACGGTGCATGCGCATCAACTCGAGCTGCATCTCCTTGCGGAGTTTCATGTCGAGAGCGGAGAGAGGTTCATCAAGCAACAATACCTGTGGCTTGTTGACAACGGCACGTGCAATCGCTACACGCTGCTGCTGTCCGCCAGAGAGTTTCTGAATATCACGTTCGGCATAATCTTCCATGCCGACGAGCTTGAGGGCATCCATGACACGCTGATCCATCTCGCGTTCCTTGACGCCATGAAGCTGAAGGCCGAATGCTACGTTCTCGTAGACATTCATGTGTGGGAAAAGCGCGTAACGCTGGAAGACAGTATTGAGTGGACGCTTATAAGGAGGTAAACTGGTGACATCTTGTCCGTTGAGGAAAATCTGACCTGTAGTAGGTTTTTCAAAACCTCCGATCATACGTAGCAAGGTTGTCTTGCCACAACCTGATGGACCTAAGATGGTAACGAACTCACCACACTTGATGTCGAGGCTGACATCATGAAGCACCTGTTTGCTGTCGAAAGACTTGCTGACATGCTCAATCTTGATAATTGGAATCTCTGCCATTTCTGTTCCTGCTTTGCAGGAGTTATAAGTTATAATAAATATTTGTTAACTCTTGGAAAAAGCCATAATAAGCGCACAAATATAAGTAATATTTATAATATTAACGAAAAAAAGGACAGAAATCTGCCCTTTTTGATATTTATAATAATAAATTGCGATGATTTGGTTAGGTATTACACATTTTCAGGAGCTGTTGGCCAATCGGTAGGCTCGCATTTGAGACTTATAGTCTCACCTGTTATCGGATGTGTGAATGTCAGTGTATAGGCGTGTAGCAACAACCTACTATAAGGCTTACCTCCGTAGATCGTGTCTCCTATGATGCTGTGACCGAGGCCGAAAGGAGAGGCGCAGTGTAATCGCAGCTGGTGGGTGCGACCGGTGAGGGGAGTAAGCTTTATGAGTGTGGAATTAGGAGTTGTTACGCGATGCTCCACGCGAGCAAGCTCGGAGAGGAGTGAGGAGTAAAGCGTTGTCGCTTTCTTGCCAAACAAAAAGTCGACGATCTGACGAGGACGGTCGTCCGGATTCGGACAGATCGGAAGGTCGATTACTCCACTTTTTGAAGGCAGTTTTCCTTCGATCCAAGCCAGGTATTCCTTATGGATGGCGCGTGTCTCGAAATCTTGCTGTAACAGTTTGTGTACTTGCGCGTTCTTAGCTGCAAGTAAGATGCCAGAAGTAGCTTGATCCAGTCGGTGTACGAGCATCGGACCTTTGACCTCTGGATAGAGCTCATGCAGACGCGTTTCGATGGATTCTCCTGCCACTTTGCCAGGGACGGAGAGTACTCCTGCAGGCTTCTCTACGGCCAACAGATGTTCGTCTTCATAGAGGATGTTCATAGGACCGACAGGACGTGGATCTTCAGCAGCAGGAGCTTGTCCGGCTGCGATGCCATCGGTCATGTATTTCAGGATAGGACTACACTTTTCGATACATGACGGATAGAACTGACCATGTATGCGCTGAATAGTCTTAGGAGAGGCTCCGTACCAGAATTCGGCCAACTCTAAAGGTTCCTGGTTATGCAGGTAAGCATATTGCAGTAGGCGAGGAGCAGCACACTCTCCTGAACCTCCTGGAGGAAGACCTCTTTTTGCTTCTGAAAAGATCTGTACGATGTTCTTATATCTGCCTTGAGAATCAGCGAAGGAGAAATGTTCAAAAATCTCTTGCTGCAGGCTGAGACTCAACGCTTTTCGTTTCTGCTTAAGAAGTGTTATTTGGTTGTTTTGTTCCTTTGTTTTTGGGTTGTTTTGTTCTTTTGTTGTTTTGTTCTTTTGTTGTTTTGCTTCGCAGTCTTCTAGGAACTCTTCAAGAGCTTTTATTTCATGGTTGATAGCTGTGATTTCTGTATCTTTCTGGAGATAGAAATCCTCAGGATTCTGAAGGTCATAAATGGGTGGCACAAAGAAATGATCAGGATCTTTCAATCCATTGATCACACCACTGTATGCACATATATATTTAAAAGGTTCGCGCGAATAGATGAGAACGCCGAGCATCTTTCCTTGCGAAAAGAGCTTGCGCCACTCGGGATTTGATGAGATATGTGATAAAACAGCATCCGCAGCCCTCTTTGAGGAAGGCTGCGGATGGTATAAATAGGGACTATTCATCCTTAATGATTAGAGCTGCTCGTTGTTACCGTTGTTCTCGCCACCGAAGTCGCGACGTGGACGATCATTGAACTCGCGGCGTGGACGCTCTGGACGATCCTCGCGACGTGGACGACGATCACCGAAAGCCTCACGGAAAGCGTTGTCATCACGACGTGGACGATCACCGAAGTCGCGACGTGGACGGTCACCGAAGTCACGACGTGGACGCTCTGGACGATCCTCACGACATGGACGTGCCTCTGGCTCTACGTAGTCAGCTGGCTTCTCTTTGAGTACCTTGGTAGAAAGACGGTACTTACCAGTCTTCTTGTCGATCTCGAGGAGCTTGCAGGTGAGAACGTCACCTTCCTTGATACCGGTCTCCTCCATGGTCTCGTAACGCTTCCAGTCGATCTCAGAGATGTGGAGCAAGCCATCCTTACCTGGCATGAACTCTACGAATGCACCGAAGCTCTGGATGTTCTTAACAGGACCAGTGTAGATCTCGCCTTCCTCAGGAATAGCTACGATAGCCTTGATCTTAGCAACTGCAGCGTCGATAGAAGCCTTGTTAGCTGAAGAAACTGCTACATGACCCTTGCCATCAGCCTCGTCGATAGTAACGGTAGCACCGGTCTCCTCCTGGATACCCTGGATGATCTTACCGCCAGGGCCGATGATAGCACCGATGAACTCCTTGTCAACGTCGAAGGCAACCATACGTGGAGCATGCTCCTTGAGGTCCTCACGAGTGTTAGGCTGAGCCTCAAGCATCTTGCCGAGGATGTGTGCACGACCTTCCTTAGCCTGGAGAAGAGCCTTCTCGAGGATCTCGTAAGAGAGACCATTGCACTTGATATCCATCTGAGTAGCAGTGATACCCTTCTCAGTACCACAAACCTTGAAGTCCATATCACCAAGGTGATCCTCGTCGCCGAGAATATCTGAGAGGACAGCGTACTTAGGACCATCCTCGTCCTTGATAAGACCCATAGCGATACCTGAAACTGGACGGATCATTGGAATACCTGCATCGCGCATTGAGAGTGTAGCACCACAGGTAGAAGCCATTGAAGAAGAACCGTTAGATTCGAGAATGTCCGATACAACGCGCACGGTGTAAGGGAAATCAGCAGGAATCATCTCCTTCACAGCACGCCAAGCAAGGTGACCGTGACCGATCTCACGACGACCTACACCACGCTGAGCCTTAGCCTCACCGGTTGAGAATGGAGGAAAGTTATAGTGGAGGAGGAACTTGTCGTAGCCATTGCGGAGCACATCGTCAACCATCTTCTCATCCATCTTGGTGCCGAGCGTACAGGTAACGAGTGCCTGAGTCTCACCACGGGTGAAGATAGCCGAACCGTGAGGGCCTGGGATGTAGTCT
>JAZUIL010000062.1:0-13673 GCA_045642245.1 Bacteroidales bacterium | reverse complement strand
CTCATGGCAACAGGCGGTACCATGAAAGCAGCTTACGATCTCTGCAAGAAACTCGGTGTAAAGAAAGTTTATGTAAACTGTATCATAGAGCTCGTTGATCTGAAAGGTAGAGAGAAATTCCCTGAAGATTGTGAAGTATATTGTCCTGTAGTTTACGAAGGAGAGTAATTCAACTAATGAATAATGAATAATTAATAATGAATAATGGTTTGTTTCACGTGAAATTATTTTTCACAGCAAATCATTCAATTATTAATTATTCATTACTAATTATTCATTTGAAAAGTGATCCAAGCCAAAGATAATCCTCGCTACGAATACCTCATGGGCATCGTTAATCTGATGCCTGACTGCCCCGGCGTCTATTGATATTTAGACGCGGAGGGCACCATTATTTATGTAGGTAAGGCGAAGAAACTGAAGCGACGTGTACAGAGCTATTTTACCAAAGAACACGAATCACGCCGCACGGCAAACCTCGTACGGCAGATTTACGATCTTAAATACATCGTAGTAAACACAGAAAATGATGCACTCAATCTGGAGAACAGAATGATCAAGATGCATCAGCCAAAGTATAATGTTCTTCTCAAAGATGGCAAGACTTACCCTTGGATCTGTGTGCGCAATGAGGCTTTTCCTCGTGTATTCCTGACAAGAAACCTGGTTAAAGATGGCTCTACATATTTTGGACCATATACCAATTTGATGGTTGCAAAGACGCTTATTGAACTCTTCCAGCAACTATATCACATCAGAACCTGTAGCCTAAATCTGCAGCAACAGATGATAGATAAAGGCTATAAAGTATGTCTGAAATACCATATTGAAAAATGTTTAGGACCTTGTGTAGGTAAGGTTTCACGTGAAACTTATACAGAAGGTATCGAAGAAATCAAACAAATTCTGCGTGGACATACAGCAGAATTGATGTCTCATCTTAAAAATGAGATGCAGAATAAAGCCGAACTGTGGGATTTTGAAGGTGCTGAAAAGATTAAAAATAGAATACAACTAATAGAGAATTACCGTACACGTTCAAATATTGTCCCATCCACCATCAGTGATGTTGATGTCTTTGCTTACGATGAAGAAGAAAACTCTGCTATCGTTTCTTATTTCCACATCGTACAAGGAGCTATCATCTCTTCCTATACTATCGAATATAAGAAGCAGATTGACGAACCGAAAGAAGATCTCTTGGCGCTTGGAATCATGGAGCTGAGAGAAAGATTTGAAACAGAAGTCGAGGAAAACAAAGAGATCTGCGAGGACTTTTCACATGAAACTGAGCAAGACAACAAATCAACTAAACAACAGAATAATCCCCAACAAGAACTCATCGTTCCTTTCGAACCAAGTATCGTACCAGACAACTGTTATGCATTCATTCCTCAGCGAGGAGATAAACGAAAGCTACTTGAACTAGCAGAAAAGAATTGCCGACAGTATAGAATTGATCAGATAAAGCAACAGGAAAAGCTGAATCCTGAACAAAGACAGACACGTCTGCTTTCAGAGATTCAAAAGCAACTTAATCTTCCAAGATTACCTCGACACATAGAGTCTTTCGATAACTCTAATATTTCAGGATCCGATCCTGTGGCAAGTTGCGTAGTCTTCATGAATGGTAAGCCAGAGAAAAAAGAGTATCGCAAATTTAATATCCGTTCGGTTGCAGGTCCCGATGATTATGCTTCAATGCACGAGGTTGTCATGCGCCGTTATAAACGACTCATTGACGAATGCAGAGAAATGCCTGACTTGATTCTTGCCGACGGTGGAGTAGGACAGATGGGTGTCATTCAGCAAGGTTTGGCAGACCTACTCAAGCAATACCTACAACAGCATCTCAGAGGAGAAATCACCGAACAGCATTTAGCTGATATCCGAGAAAAACTAAATATTCCGATTGGAGGTCTTGTGAAAGACGGTCACCACCGCACACGTCAGATGTTATTTGGCGATCCTCCAGCAGCAGTAGATGTAAAGCAAGGTACAAATCTCTTTCATCTCCTAGAAAGAATTCAGGACGAAGTACACCGCTTTGCCATTACCTTCCACAGACAGAAGAGAAGTAAATCACAGACACATTCAGCTTTGGACGAGATTCCTGGCATTGGTCCAAAAACCAAACAAGAACTGCTAAAGACATTCAAGAGTGTAAAACGTCTGCAACAAGCCTCAGAAGAAGAACTTCGCACAATTGTAGGTCCTGCAAAAGCTTCGAAGTTAGTAGAATATTTCAAAGAAACCGTTTCACGTGAAACAGAATAATATTCTATAACAATAAATACGCTGATATCCTATCTAAAAAGATGAATATCAGCGTATTATTATATAATTACCTAATAATCAGTTAGTTTTATACTACATTATTTGGTTTTGAGCATTCTTCTTTAGCTTGCTTCTCTGCCTCTGCTTTCTGAGCGGCTAATTCCTTTTCTTTTTGTGCTGCCAATTCAGCCATTCTTGCTTGCTCAGCCTCTAATGCTCGCTGTGCTTCACGCTGTTGAGCCTTCTCTTCTGCGAATTTCTTAGGCTGATAAATAGGTTTGAAGAATGCGATAGAAATAACAATCTCAGAAATAATGAATGCCAAGCAGCAGAAACCACCTACTTTCATCCACAAAGTCAGCCAACTCCATCCGGCCGTTGGAGTAAAGACTTCACGAATCGCTGCATTCGGATTAACATCAAGTTGACAGCCGAAGATCAGAAACAATCCATACAGCAATACAGATACTGGCACAATATAATACAGCACATTGACAATCGTCTTCGACTGGAGATAGAACAGTTCGAGTAATTGTGCCACACATTCGAGCATAAGCAAACCACCTAACAGCTGAGGAATATAAGAGATGATATCATCTGTATGGAAAAGCAGAATGAAACCAAATGCTGCAGCATAGGCGATACGTAAAAGAAAACTGATAAGATGATGCATAGTTGTAAGATTTAAAATACTGGTGCAAAGATAGGCTAAATCCAAATAATAAACAAAACAATTCAATTATTTTTTCAAATAATTAATCAACATATTTAAATTTAGTGTAATTAACTACAATTGTGTACTGAAATGTGGTTTCATACACTGTGAAATTTAACATTACGTACGCGTTGTTAAAATTATAGATCGTGGCATCTCTTCTACGGTACCGTGAAAGAGATGCCACGATGCTTAAAACCACAATTGTGTACTGAAATATGGTTTTGCACACCTTGAAATTTAACATCACGTACGCGTTGTTAAAATTATGAATTGTGGCATCCCTTCCACGGTACTGTAGAAGGGATGCCACAACTTATAAATACGTATTTGTAAATTATTATATTCTATCGAGCACCAACTTGATCAATTCAGGCATCTTATCCTTATATTCCGCATTGCTATCTCCTGCCACACGATTTGCAACTACAAGACAGATAGTGGTGGCATGATGACCAAGAAGACGGGAAAAACCAGCAAGAGGAGCAGACTCCATCTCATAATTGGTGATCTGTTGACCTTGATAACTGAAAGATTCTATGCGCTGATTGATACCTGGAGAAGAGATAGGTAAGCGGAGCTCACGACCTTGAGGACCATAGAAACCAACGGCTGAAATAGTTATTCCATCTACTACATCACCATTACCTGCTAATCGGTCAGACAAAGCTTCATCAGCACTTACTACATATGGTGCAGCTGCTTTCTTTGGATATTTGATAGCTTCAACTAATGCTTGTTCGAAGTCAAGATCAGACACTTTATCACGATCAGCATACCAGTTCAATACACCATCGAAACCTATGGATTTCCGACTGATGATGTAAGATCCACAAGGAACGAAAGGCTGCAAACCGCCACAGGTTCCTATACGGACAATCTCCACGGCATGATGTTCAGGCTTTACTTCACGTGTCTGGAAATCGATATTCTTCAGTGCATCAAGCTCATTCATCACAATATCTATATTGTCTGGACCAATACCATGACTCAATGCTGTGATTCTTTTTCCTTGATAAGTACCCGTGATGGTATGAAATTCGCGCGAAGAAACTTCACATTCCTTACTTTCAAAAAAGGAAGCAATCATATCAACACGACCTGGATCGCCACACATGACAATCTTATCAGCCAGTTGTTCTGGCTTCAGATGCAGATGAAAACAACTACCATCTGTATTGATGATCAGTTCACTTGATTCGATCATAAGGAAAATTATTAATAAAAAACTTACTTTACTCCGCAGATCTTCTTAATCTCAGCCAACTTATTGAGTGCTTCCATAGGTGTCATATTATTAACATCCATACCTATGATCTCGTTACGAACTTCACTGAGTACAGGGTCATCGAGCTGGAAGATACTAAGCTGATAATCTGCGGCTGGCTGCTGAAGTTTGGTAGTGATATTCTTTTCTGGTTGAGCTGATTTTGCTTGGTTTGACTCCAATTGCTTCAGTACTTCATCAGCGCGCTTCACTACTTCAGGCAACATACCTGCTAACTTGGCTACATGAATACCGAAAGAATGCTCTGAACCACCTTCTTTCAACTTGCGAAGGAAGAGTACTTTACCTTTCTCTTCTCGCACAGATACATTGAAGTTCTTGATACGATGGAAAGACTTCTCCATCTCATTCAATTCATGGTAGTGAGTAGCAAAAAGCATCTTAGGATGACCCTCGGCACGCTCGTGAATATGTTCTACAATACTCCAGGCAATGGAAATACCATCATAGGTTGAAGTTCCGCGACCTAACTCGTCAAAAAGAATCAATGAACGTGGTGAGAGATTATTGAGAATATTTGAAGCTTCAGTCATCTCTACCATGAATGTAGATTCTCCCAACGAAATATTATCCGATGCACCTACACGAGTAAAGATCTTATCAACAATACCAATGTGAGCTGCCTCAGCAGGGACGAAACAACCTATATGAGCAAGCAATACTATAAGAGCTGTCTGGCGGAGAAGAGCTGATTTACCTGCCATGTTGGGGCCGGTGATCATCATTATTTGGGGACCCTCTCCCTGCCCCTCCCGTGAAGGGAGGGGAGTAGTATGTTCGGCAGACGATAGATTAACATCATTAGGAACATACTGTTCTCCTACTGGCATCTGACGCTCAATCACTGGATGACGACCCTGACGGATATCGATGACAAGTGAATCATCAACATCAGGACGGACATAATGATAACGAGCAGCTATACGACTGAAAGATAAGAGACAGTCAAGTCGCGCCATAAGTTGTGCATCGAGCTGAATGACTGGAATATATTCTTCGAGCGCTTTGAGTAAATCATTATATAGCTTCAACTCAAGTGAACCTATACGCTCCTCAGCTGTCAGAATCTTCTCTTCATATTCCTTCAGTTCCTGTGTGATATAACGCTCTGCACCAACGAGTGTCTGCTTGCGAATCCATGTCTCAGGTACTTTATCCTTATGTGTGTTTCGTACTTCTATATAATATCCGAAGACATTATTGAAAGCTACTTTCAGTGATGGAATCTCATTCTCCTGCGAGAGTCGCTGCTGTAGATTGAGCAGATACTCCTTGCCACCATAAGCAATACTACGAAGTTCATCAAGTTCTGCATTAACATTAGCACGTATCACTTGACCCTTACCAAACTGAATAGGTGGCTCTGGTTCGATGTCATGATAAATCCTTTGAGCAATACTATCGCAAGTATTTATCTGTTCACCAATGCTTCGCAACTGTGGCTGGTCAGAAGACATACAAGCCTCCTTGATATCCTTTAGAGCTTCTAAAGCAACACGAAGCTGTACAATCTCACGCGGATTAGCGCGGCCCACAGCTACTTTGCCAATGATTCGCTCCATATCTCCCAGTCGCTGCAAGCTTTCTTCAACTACTTCAGCCAAATCAGGATCGCGGAAGAAATACTCCACAACATTGAGACGATTCTTGATACTCTCTGCATGAATCAATGGGAATAACATCCAACGATGTAATAATCTTCCACCCATTGGAGTAGTCGTATCATCAATGACATTGAGAAGAGAACGACCACCCTCATTCATAGAAGATACTAACTCTAACGAACGAACAGTGAACTTATCCAATCGCATATATGCTTCATTATCTATGCGACGGATAGAGGTAATATGACGAATATTATTATGTTGAGTAGCTTCGAGATAACGGAGAATAGCACCTGCTGACATGGTTGCTAACAACATCTCCTCAATACCATAACCTTTCAGATTCTGTGTATTGAAAAGATTGAGCAACTGACGACGAGCATTATCATAACTGAAATAATAATCATCCAGTTCATAGCAATAAGGCTGTGAAGTAAAATGTTCCTGATAGAAAGGTTTCATACCTTTCAGAAAGAGCATTTCCTTTGGTGCATAGTTGTTGATAAGTTTGTCAACATAATCGTAAGTGCCTTCTGTACAGAGAAATTCACCTGTGGATATGTCGAGTAAAGCAATACCAACTGTGTTATTTTGTTGTTTTGTTGTTTTGTTATTTTGTTCAACACCAAAAGAAAGTGCTGCCAAGAAATTATTCTCACGTGCATTAAGTACATTGTCACCCATGGTCAAACCAGGAGTGATCAATTCGGTAATACCACGTTTTACAAGTTTTTTGGTAAGCTTAGGATCTTCAAGCTGCTCACAGATGGCTACACGCTTACCTGCTCTGACCAATCGAGGCAGATAAGTATCAAGCGCATGATAAGGAAAACCAGCCAAAGGACTACCTGCACGAGCAGTAAGCGTAATACCTAAGATATCATGTGCTTCCTGAGCATCTTCACAGAACGTCTCATAAAAATCACCTACACGATATAAGATAATAGCATCATGGTACTTCTTTTTTAGTTCGAAGTACTGTTTGAGCATAGGTGTATCTTTAGGATCGGTGGCTTTCATTATACAAATGTAAAATTTAGAATGTAAAAAATAAATTATTGATCAAAACTTCTTATATTGATCAAATGCTTTGAAAAAATCCCAGATTACTAAGCCAGTTGTAACCGATACATTTAGAGAATGTTTAGTTCCATACTGAGGAATTTCAATGCAACCATCACACATATCTACTACTGACTGCTGTACACCTTTCACTTCATTGCCCATGACCACAGCATATCCAGCTATCTCATCCAATTGAAAATCAGGTTTCCATTCATTAAGCATAGTAGATCCCTGGCATTGCTCAATGGCCATGACTCTATAATGCTGTTCCTTAAGTGATTTTACAGCTTCATGAGTATCTTCAAAATATTTCCAATCTACAGAATCTTCAGCACCAAGTGCTGTCTTATGTATTTCAGGCGATGGTGGTGTAGCCGAAATTCCACATAAATAAATAGATTCTACACGAAAAGCATCACTAGTGCGAAACACTGAACCTATATTATTCAATGATCTAATATTGTCTAATATAATGATAAGAGGCATTTTCTGAGCAACCTTAAATTCCTCAGTATTAATGCGACCCATTTCAAGTATAGTGAGCTTCTTCATAAATTAGTAATTTATTTTTCGGGTGCAAAGATAATAAAATTTTGAAGCAATTACAAATTATAAAGTATTAATTTATATATGTACGCGTGAGATTATCTCTGTAATTAAGAATGACAATACTTTTTATGTTGGTAAATAGTGGATAATGTTGAAAACTTATCTTTATAAACATTTGAAAAAAAATTGAAAATAAAATGTCTTTAAATTTGGAAGTCTCAAAAATGTGTGGCTTAATAAGTTATTTCTATTTGCCAAATTTTTTGTTCACAAAATATAAAAATGTTTTTCACCTAAAAAAGTATGGTTATCAAGAGTCATTATCGAAAAATTTTATTAACTTTGCCCCCGAAAAGCGTTTGGTTGATTTGTTGATAAAAATAAATCTTTACTCACAACTTTTTACTTTTCAGCTAAAATTAGTCTTAATGATAAAGAAAATAATGTGAATTAATAGCTTGATAATTTTTCATAAGTTTTGATAACTTTTAGGCCTTAAGTTATCCACTTAATCAACAACCTATTATTAGCATTATCTTTTAAGTTTTGATTAAAAATTTATTTTTTCAAACAAAGAAATATATAATAAATAAAATATAAGTTGAAAACGTTGACAACTATGGATAAGAAACAACTCATTGATGCCATCAAGGCTCTGAAAGAAGAAAAGAATGCTGTGATTCTGGCTCACTACTATACTTTGGGCGAGATTCAGGACATTGCAGATTTTGTAGGTGACTCACTTGCTCTGGCTCAGCAGGCAGCAAAGTCTACAGCAGACATCATCGTGATGTGTGGTGTTCACTTCATGGGTGAGACTTGTAAGATTCTTTGTCCGGAGAAGAAAGTGCTGGTTCCAGATCTTTCAGCCGGTTGTTCATTAGCTGATTCTTGTCCAGCTGAGGATTTTGGTAAGTTTGTTAAGGATCATCCTGGCTACACTGTACTTTCTTATGTTAATACTACTGCTGCAGTAAAGTATTATACAGACATTGTTGTTACTTCGGGTAATGCATTAAAGATTGTCAATTCTTTGCCTGAGGATGAGAAGATTATCTTTGCACCAGATCGTAACCTCGGTAATTATATAAATGTAGTTACAGGTCGTGATATGCTGCTTTGGGATGGTGCTTGTCATGTGCATGAGCGCTTCTCAACTGAAGCTATTCTGAAATTAAAGGCTGAACATCCTGCTGCACAGGTTCTGGTTCATCCTGAGTGTAAGCGTCCGGTAGCCTTACTTGCTGATAAGATTGGCTCAACTGCAGTATTGTTAAAATATGCTGTAGAAAGTGATTGTCAGGAATTTATTGTAGCTACCGAGAGCGGTATCTTGCATGAAATGATGAAGCAGGCACCTGAGAAGACTTTCATTCCTGTACCACCAGAGGTTTCAGAAGGTAGTGTAGGTTGCTCTTGCAATGAATGTGCTTATATGCGTCTCAATACTTTGGAGAAACTTTATGCTTGCTTGAAAAATGAGACTCCAGAAATCATTGTAGATGAGAATATCATTGAAAGAGCTAAGTTGCCAATTGATAGAATGTTAGAACTGAGCAAATGATAGAAATAATGGCTCCAGTCGGCTGCTATGAATCTTTAGCAGCCGCTATACAAGCAGGTGCAGGAAGTGTATATTTTGGTATTCAAGGTCTGAATATGCGTTCTGCATCGGCTAATAATTTTACGATAGAGGATCTGAAGAAAATAGCAGATATCTGTCGTGAGAATAATATGAAGTCGTATCTTACAGTCAATACTATTATTTATGGTGAAGACTTGGAGAAGATGCGACAGATCATTGATGCTGCCAGTGAAGCAGGTATCTCGGCTATCATTGCCAGTGATGTAGCTGCTATGAGCTATGCACGTGGCTTGGATAGAGGAGGAGTACCACGTATTGAAGTACATCTGAGTACTCAGCTTAATATAAGTAATGTGGAAGCTTTGCGTTTCTATGCTCAATTTGCTGATGTGGTAGTTCTGGCTCGTGAATTGAATATGGATCAGGTCACTGAGATTCATGAAGCTATTATAAGAGAGAAGATTACAGGTCCTGCAGGTCAATTGATTCGTATAGAGATGTTTGCTCATGGTGCATTATGTATGGCTGTGAGCGGTAAGTGCTATATGAGCTTGCATGAATATAATCGCTCGGCTAATCGTGGTGCTTGTGCACAGGTTTGTCGTCATGGATATTCTGCAGTTGAAATCAATGAAGATAAATATAAGGAACCTAAGTATAGATTAGATGACCTCGATCATGATATACAGCTGGAGATAGATAATAAGTATATCATGTCGCCTAAAGATCTGAAGACCATTCATTTTATGAATAAGATGATGGATGCAGGTGTAGAGGTTTATAAGATTGAAGGTCGTGCACGTGGTCCTGAATATGTAAAAACTGTCGTTGAATGTTATAAACAGGCGGCTGAAGCTGTAGAAAAATTGGGTATGCATAAGACAGAATTTATGTCAGCTACTCAGGAAGAACAGCAGCAACGTATGGAAGCATGGAATCAGCTTTGTGTTCGATGGGATGAGAAACTCAGCTATGTCTTTAACCGTGGTTTCTGGAATGGCTATTATCTGGGTCAGCGCTTAGGTGAGTGGAGTGCAAACTATGGATCTTTAGCAAAAGAACATAAGGTTTATGCTGCAAAGACTGTAGGTTGGTTCAGTAAGATTGGTATTGGTGATTTCCAGTGTGAAGCAGAAGAGCTACATAAGGGAGATAAAGTACTTATTATTGGTCCTACTACAGGCGTGGTAGAAATAATTCTTGATGAAATACAGGTAGATTATAAAGTAGTAGAGACAGTACATAAGGGAGATAGATTTACAATTCCTGTTAAAGAAAAAATACGTCCGAGCGATAAGATGTATGTGATGAAAGTAAATTAAAACATATTATTATTTACTATAATTTATGAGTGAAAGACTCAAAAACATACTGCAGAGTATATTTTTGTTCATAGCTATTCTGCTGATAGGTTTGTTTATTTTTTTCTCAAATCAGTTGGTCAATTGGTTGAGTAATGAAGAGCGAACCAAAGTAGAGATATGGGCAAATGCTTATAGTCAGCTGTTGTTGGCAGAAGAAGATGCAGATGTTTCTCTCGAGCTCAAGATTATGGAAGGTAATACTACTATACCTGTCTTTTATACTGATGATAAAGGACAGTTGCTTGGTAGTATAAACATGTTCATACCACAGGATACTGCTACTTATATTTCTCATAAAATACAGATTCTCACTGATAAGAAAAGATTCTTTGATGTCAATGTAGCACCAGATCTTACTCAAAGATTGTATTATGACGAATCTAATCGTCTGCAGATGTTACATTACTATCCTTATATTCAGGTATTAGTAATTATAGTCTTCGCACTTTTACTCTATTTTATGTTCTTAGGTCGTCGTCGTGCAGAACAGAATAGAGTATGGGTGGGATTAAGTAGAGAAACTGCTCATCAGTTAGGTACACCTATTCAGTCTTTGATGGGTTGGATGGAATTGCTTAAAGCTGATGCAAGTGAAGAAAGTAAAGAACCTTTAAATGAAATGGATAAGGATGTGCAGCGACTGCATATGGTGGCTGACAGATTCTCTAAAATTGGTTCTGAACCTAAGCTTGAAGAGACAGATATTAGAGAAATTATAATCAATGTAGCTGATTATATGCAAAAAAGAGCATCTAGTAAGATCATAATAGATGCTCAGGTGCCAGATCAGGTTGTAATAAGAAAAGTATCAGCTCCTCTTTTTTCATGGGTTATAGAAAATCTTTGTAAAAATGCTATTGATGCACAGCCAACACATATTTTTATAAAGTTGTTTGCTGATGGAATCATTGAAGTTGAGGATAATGGTAAGGGTATTCCAAAGAATAAATTCAAGCAGGTTTTCCAGGCTGGATATACAACAAAATCGCGTGGTTGGGGTTTAGGTTTAGCTTTGGTAAAGCGAATTGTAGAAGAATATCATCACGGACATATTTATATTAAGAATTCAGTTGTTGGAGTAGGTACAATATTCAGAATCGAATTATAATGATTTTGTAAAATATAGTTATCAACACTCTTAAAAATGGACTTATGAACACTCTTTTTTACTAAAAAGCTGTCGAAATAGTCACCTCCAACGAACAAAATAGGCATTTTTTGCATTATTTTTTCAATTCTTCATAAGTAAAACACCTATTATAAAAAAATAAATATTACCTTTGCAGCCGATTATCGTATCGATTACGCTAAAAAAATGGGCAAATTCGATTCTTATAACATACAGCTCAAGACGATGGAAATCGGTGAGAGCGTTGTTGAATATCACCTCGGCAATGACTTTTTTGAGTCTATTGGAGAGGAGGCAATTCAGAAAGGTAACATCACCGCTAAAATTAGGATTGTAAAGAATAATAAGCAATCTGAACTTTACTTCGAGTTAGAAGGAAAAGTAATTGTGTTATGTGACCGTTGTCTGGAAGAAATGGACCAGCCAATCAAAACCAGTGGCCAGCTCATTGTTAAAATGGGCAAGGAGTTTAAGGATGATGGCGATGATGTTGTGATAATCCCAGAAGAACAGGGAGTAATCAATGTTTCATGGTTCATGTATGAATTTGTTGAATTGGCTATACCTATTAAGCATGTACATCCTTTTGGACGTTGTAACATGGGTATGGCAAACAAGCTTGGCGAACATCTGGTAAATTCTGATTCATTTGAAGATGATGCTGAGTCTTTCTCTGGTGCCGATACGATTAATCCTGATGCAGTAAGCGATGGTCCTATCGATCCACGCTGGAGTGCATTAGCGGCTTTGGCCGACCCTAAAAAGAAGGATTAATTTAATAACATAAAACAATGGCACATCCTAAAAGAAGACAATCAAACACTCGTACAGCCAAGCGCCGTACGCATGACAAGGCTGTGGTTCCTGCAGTCGTAGTTTGCCCTAATTGTGGCGGCTGGCATCTTTCACACACCGTTTGCCCTGAGTGTGGTTACTACCGTGGCAAGCTGGCTATCGAAAAGGAAGCAGCTCTCTAATCTCTAAGAATAGAGAAAACTACACAGATTACGGATTACAAATTACACCTTTGTAGGCGTAGTTCGTAATTCGTAATTTTCGTTTTTATTTTTCGTAAAGTATAATTAAAACTTTATTTACGATTATGATTACAGCAGCTATTACTGGTATCAGCCATTATCTCCCTGACTATGTGCTTACCAATGATGAGATTGCTACGATGGTAGAAACCAGCGACGAGTGGATTACTACCCGCACTGGTATCAAGTCACGTCACGTGCTTCGTAATGAGCCTACAGGTTCTAGCCGTCTTGCTATCCCAGCTGTCAAGGATGTTCTTGAGAAGACTGGTACCAAGCCAGAAGAGGTAGAATGTCTTATCTGTGCTACTTCTATGCCAGATTATATCTTCCCTTCTACTGCTTGTGTTATTGCTGATGCTCTGGATATCCGCAATGCTATGTGCTATGATGTTCTCTCTGCTTGTACAGGCTTCCTTTATTGCTTGCAGCAGGCTCAGGCTTACATCAAGGCTGGCATGTATAAGAAGATCATCATCTGTTCTGCAGAAAACCTCACTTCATTTGTAAATTATCAGGATCGTACTACCTGCGCTCTCTTCGGTGATGGTGGTGCAGCTGCTCTGATTGAGCCAAGTGAGGAAGGTTATGGTGTAAACATTGCTAAGATCCATGCTGATGGTTATGGTCATGAGCATCTGATCCGCCGTGGTGGTTGTTCTGCTAACGTTCCTACCAAGGAGAATATTGAGGAAGGCCTTCACTACATCCTTCAGGATGGTAAGTTCGTCTTCAAGCAGGCAGTTACTTTCATGACCAGTGCTGTGAGCGAGGTAATGGAGGAAGGCAATCTCACCATGGATGATATTGACTGGGTATGTACACACCAGGCTAACAAGCGTATCATCGATGCTGTTCGTGAGCATTGCAACGCTCCTGAGGAGAAGGTGATTTGCAATATCGATCATGTTGGTAATACTTCATCAGCTTCTATTCCTATCGCATTGCACGAAGCTGCTCTTGAAGGCAAGCTTAAGAAGGGTGATCGTCTGATGCTTGCAGCCTTCGGTTCTGGTTTCACCTGGGGTGCTATCTATCTCACCTGGGGTGATTGCAAGAT
>JAZUIL010000061.1:0-7205 GCA_045642245.1 Bacteroidales bacterium | reverse complement strand
CACGAAGTATTTAGGCTCAACGACCTCATACTATAAAGATAGTTCCGCGAAGGACTCCGATGCCTTGAAAACCGAGCTTGACCCAGAGGATGATGCAGCCCATGTTAATTGGGGAGGTAGCTGGCGTATGCCTACAAGAGCGGAGCTGGAAGAACTAATTGACAACAACAACTGCATCTGGACGTGGACCACACAGAATGGTGTGAACGGCTATAAGGTCACGAGTAAAAAGAATAAACATTCTCTCTTCTTGCCTGCTTCGGGCAACCGCTTCGATTCGATGCTCTGCCTTGAGGGCACGAACGGCTGCTATTGGTCTTCGTCGCTTATGAGCAGCCATCCGGAGTTCGCGTATTACCTCGGCTTCAATTTGGCCGAGGTGGTCTGTGGCAGCACCTCCCGCTCCTTAGGACAATCTGTCCGCCCTGTCTGCGCGTTTTCAGAATAGTCCATCCCTCTTCCACCACGCCAGCCTCTTGACTTTGGTCGAAGCGTCTACTCCGCGGCGAATCTCATTGGCGGTGAGCTCTGTCTGATCTGTGAGAAAGCGGTTCATGGCATGTATAGAAGAGTAGCCGAAGAAGGTGGCGATGGTCTGGGTAGAGATTTTTGAGGAAGTGAGGAGCTCTGTGATAGTGCGGAGGCGGTACTGGCGGAGTAGTTCATCATGATTCATGCCGGTGAGGATATGTACTGCACCGCTGAGGTCTCGCTTGTCCTGCTTCAATGCATGGGCTACATAAAGAGGTGTTTTGTATTTACTGTGCGTAAGAATAACGTGAATGACAGCATCGAGGATGTTGCCATCGGTCATAGGATAAGGGATAGCATCTGCAGCGATGCGGGATATGGTATCTTTCTCCTCGTCAATAATCAGGTAATGCTTGATAGAGAGATAAATCTCATCGAAAGAGTATGTTTTGATCTGATATTCCATAGAAAATTTGCTAAAAGTACAGTTTTAATATTCGGGTGTGCTATTGAGGGTCTTTAATAGCACATCCGACATCCATTTTGTCCTATTGTGCGCCCTATATAGGACTTTTTGCTGAGGTTTTGTGCTATTAAGTGCCTTAAATAGGATAAATGTTGATAGATTTGTGCTATTATGATCCCTTAATAGAATATTCGGAAATCATTTTGTCCTATCCTAATCCCACAATAGGATAATTGAAATCAAAAACATCCTATTTAGGGCGCAGGATAGGACAAATTAATTTATAGATGGAAAATGATGTCCCATATAATATAAATATGTGTTGTGTTTTACTTGGCAAAGATTCTATTTCTTCATATTATAAGCTAGAAAATTGATGTGAAATACATGAAATAATAGGAATAATATAAAAACTGTAACCTATGCGGAAATAAAAATATGCTTCTTTTATTTCAGATTCCCTTCCGTTCCTCCCCAATGTGTGATGTCACAAAGTTCGATACGGAAGAAAAGGTTGCTGTAAGGATCGATGCTAGGTAAGCTGCCGGCTTGACCATAGGCCAGGAACCAAGGGATGAAGGCCACGACATGATCACCGATATACATCTGCTGGAGGATATCTCCCCAACCTGTAATTACAGAGTTCGGTGTGAAATCCTTGAAGTAAGCCACCTGACTTGATTCGAGGGTGTCTGCTTTGAGGATATTATCTTCTGCATTTGCGAAGAAAATACTGTCAATGGCACCGCCAGGGTTTCTCAAAGACTCTTGCGAAAGTCCGATCTTCTCCAGTTTCTCGTATACAGACTTTGTATTGAAGAGTGTATAGTGAACCGAAAGGGTACTAGTAGAGAATGGACGATAATCCTTGCGAGGATTAAGCGCAGCCAGGCTATCCAGATTGGCAGCATGCACAATGTGGTAAATGGAGCTCCAGTATGGTTCCTTTAATGATTTTACCCTTTGAGAGAAATAGGTGTTTGCCGAATCTTTCTGCTGAAGATTGCCACAGAAATCAAAGACAGACAGATTCTTGTCACGCCACTCATAGTATTGTGTATAATCGATCTTGTCTTCGTCTTCATTACATGCAGAGAAGCCTACAAGCACGATACCAAATACCAGATACCAAATGGCATTGACCATTCGGTATCTGATGTTTGTTTTATGATTGTTGTTGATTGACATTCGTTTTTGTTTAGTCGTTCTCAATCTTGCGGAGAAGTGAAGAGATATTTACAGAGTCACCAATGATCTTGTGGAGGTCAGCGATAGCTACGCGCTCCTGCTGCATGGTGTCACGGTAACGGAGTGTTACGGTGTTATCCTCGAGGGTCTGGCCATCGACGGTGATACAGTATGGAGTACCGATGGCATCCTGACGACGATAGCGCTTGCCGATAGAGACCTTGACCTCAATCTGGCAGGTGTAGTCGTAACGGAGGTCCTTCATGATCTCCTCAGCCTTCTCTGGCAGACCGTCCTTGTTGACGAGTGGGAGGATAGCAACCTTCACTGGAGCCAATGCTGGTGGCAATGAGAGGACAACGCGGGTCTCACCCTTCTCGCCGACAACCTCCTCCTTATAAGAAGCGGCCATGACAGAGAGGAACATACGGTCAACACCGATAGAGGTCTCGATAACGTATGGGATGTAGCTGCTGTTGGTCTCAGGATCGAAGTACTCGATCTTCTTGCCGCTGTACTTAGCGTGCTGAGAGAGGTCGAAGTTGGTACGAGAGTGGATACCCTCAACTTCCTTGAAGCCGAATGGCATGTTGAACTCGATATCAGTAGCTGCATTTGCATAGTGAGCGAGCTTCTCATGATCGTGGTAACGATACATCTTATCGCCGAAGCCGAGGGCCTTGTGCCAAGAGAGACGGGTCTTCTTCCACTTAGCGAACCAGTCGAGCTCAGTACCAGGCTTGATGAAATACTGCATCTCCATCTGCTCAAACTCGCGCATACGGAAGATAAACTGACGTGCAACAATCTCGTTACGGAAAGCTTTACCGATCTGAGCGATACCGAATGGAAGCTTCATACGACCGGTCTTCTGTACGTTGAGATAGTTAACGAAGATACCCTGAGCGGTCTCAGGACGGAGGTAGATCTTCAAAGCACCATCAGCAGTAGAACCCATTTCGGTAGAGAACATGAGGTTGAACTGACGAACGTCGGTCCAGTTGCGGGTGCCAGAGATAGGACATACGATCTCCTCGTCGAGGATGATCTGCTTGAGCTCCTCAAGGTTCATGGCATTCATCGCGTCAGAATAACGCTGGTGGAGAGCATCCCACTTAGCCTGGTTGTCGAGTACACGCTGGTTGGTAGCGCGGAACTGAGCCTCGTCGAAAGCCTCGCCAAACTTCTTGCGAGCCTTCTCAACCTCCTTGTTCATCTTATCCTCGTACTTAGCGAGAGCCTCCTCGATGAGTACGTCAGCACGATAACGCTTCTTTGAGTCGCGGTTATCGATCAATGGATCGTTGAACGCGTCAACGTGACCAGAAGCCTTCCAGGTGGTTGGATGCATGAAGATAGCAGCGTCGATACCGACGATGTTCTCATGGAGCTTGGTCATAGCCTCCCACCAGTAGCGCTTGATATTGTTCTTAAGTTCGACACCGTTCTGACCGTAGTCATAAACTGCGCCCAAACCATCATAAATTTCACTTGAAGGGAAAACAAAGCCGTACTCCTTGCAATGCGAGACGAGCTTCTTAAATACTTCTTCCTGACTTGCCATATATATTATTTGTTTACTGTTTTCAAATACTAATTGTCTAAAAATGTGCAATAAATGCAATATAACGTGGGCGCAAATATACTAAAAAAGTACGTATTAGGGAAAAATTTTATCAAATATTTACGAAATCTTCCCTTTTTTATGGATTATTTGGAGGTTTTGACAAATCTAATGACGCTTTGATAACTCTATTGTATTCTTGATAAAGAGCAATGCTCCCCTTTTGTGTTTTTATAATCTCATTGGTTTTACTACTATGTAAATTGTTGATTTTTCAACAAATATAAATAGGGGAAAACATAATTTCTTTATATTCTTAAAAAAGTATATTTGATTGTTTGAAAAAAAGTTGTATCTTTGCAGCACCATTCAGATTTTTTGAAACATTAATATATTATCCATGAGAAAGATTTCACTTACATTTGGTTTAGCATTCCTTTGTTGGGGAGCAATGGCCCAGCAGTCGTATATGACCGATCGGGATGTCGCCGTATTCTATCCTGCCAACTATCAGTCGGAAGCACATTCTCCTTCTCCTATTTTTTTACATGATCTGGCACCTATAGGGACAGTTCCAAATGACTGGCGTTTACGTCCTACCTATTCAGAAGTAGATGGAAAGAGTGTTGTAACAATCCAGATTGCAGAAGGCGACGATTTATATGGTACAGGCGAGGTGACTGGTCCATTACGTCGAAATGGTCGTGAAGTAGAGTTCTGGAATAAGGACAACTATGGCTATATGGCAAATGATGGTAAGAACCTCTATCAGAGTCATCCATGGGTGCTCGGTCTGCGAAAAGATGGTACTGCTTATGGCATCATTGCAGACAACACCTGGAAATCTCGTCTGACTCTTAACGGAGAAATCCGTTTTGAGAGTGAAGGCCCAGCATTCCGTGTCATTATCATAGAGCGTAATAATACCAGTGAGGTTTTGCAGGAATTAGCTAAGCTTTCTGGTCCGATGGAACTTCCTCCACTTTGGGCAATCGGTTATCAGCAATGTCGTTATAGCTATTATCCAGATACACGTGTAAAAGAGATTGTAGATACATATCGACAGAAACAGATTCCTTGTGATGTTGTCTGGATGGATATTGACTATATGGATCAGTTTAAGGTGTTTACATTCTCTCCTGAACTCTTCCCAGATCCAAAGGGATTGAAGAAATACATCAATGATCGCAATATGAAAGCGGTCTATATGATCGATCCAGGTGTGAAAGTTGAACCAGGATATTTTGTCTATGATCAGGGAAAGGAATATGATTTCTTTGTAAAGAATCGAGATGGAGTGCCATTCGAAGGCCGTGTATGGCCAGGCCAGTGCAACTTCCCTGACTACACTCGTACCGAAGTACGTACCTGGTGGAGTGGATTGACCCGCGATTTCATGCGCCAGGGTGTCGATGGCCTTTGGAATGATATGAATGAACCATCTGTTTTTGAGGGTGTCGATGGTACGATGGATGAAGATGCAATCCATATGCCAGGTGAGGGTCATTATGATTTTGGATCACATCTTCGTTATCATAATGTTTATGGAATGAATATGGTTCGTGCATCACGCGACGGTAGCTTGCAGGCGCAGCCAGATAAGCGTCCATTCGTATTGAGCCGAGACAACTTCCTTGGCGGCCAGCGTTATGGTGCTACCTGGAATGGTGATAATATGTCATCATGGGAACATCTGTTGCAGAGTATCCCTATGACCATCAATCTCGGTCTTTCTGGTCAGCCTTTCAATGGTCCGGATATGGGTGGCTTTGGTGCTGATTGTGATGCAGAGCTTCTCGCACATTGGGTAGCAACAGGTATCTATTTCCCATTTGCACGAAATCACAACGCTAAAGGATGTATCGATCAGGAGCCATGGGTATTCGGTCAGAAGGTTGAGGATGTATACCGTACAGCGGTCAATCGTCGTTATTATCTCATGCCATATTTCTACACCCTCTTCCATGAGGCAGCAACTGAGGGCCTGCCAGTGATGCGACCACTCTTTATGGCTGATGAGAAGGATCCTGCTTTGCGCGAGGAGCAGCGCGTGTATATGCTTGGCAAGGATCTGATGATCATTCCACGTTGGGCCAATCAGATGAATATTCCTCACTTACCTAAGGGTGACTGGGATATTATCAAGTTTGAGGAGACGGAGGACCTTTATCAAGCTTTTGTCGCTCAACGTCCAGGATCTATCGTACCTTTAGCAAATCTTGTTCAGAGTACTGATTTCTATTCGGTAGATAGTCTTACTCTTCTGGTTAATCCTACAGAGGATGGCTCGGCTACCGGATCTCTTTATGAAGACGCAGGAGAGGGATTTGGTTATCGAACAGGGGATTATGCTGTCTCAACCCTTTCTGCGACTTCTGATGCCAAGACTATAACTGTCAGCATCAAGCAGATCGAAGGTAAGCGAGAGAGCCAGGTGAAATATCTCCGTGTTGGTATCGTTACTGATGGTAAGGTGACTTACTCGCCTTGGACTTCGGGTAATGAGGTAACAATGAAACTTGTAAAAGATAAGCTGACCGGCATCGATCCTGCCAAATTGAAGTGGTCAGATATCGATATTACCAGCCAGCCTACGACTGCTGAAAAACTGAAGATTCAGTATGAGAGAGCGCAGAAGGAAGGACAGAAGTTTGAATGGTAATCTATCTTCTTTCTGAAGAATTCTTAGGAAATAAGTTTGAATCCTACGCCATCGATGGCCGCCTTGAGCTGGTCTTCGGTGGCGTTTCCTTCTACACGAGCTTCTTTGCTTGCTAAATCAACAGAGGCAGAAATAACTCCAGGAACTGAGCTCAACGCTTTCTCTGCCGCAGCGCGACAGTGATTGCAATTCATGCCTTCAACATGATAGATTCGGACATCCATAGTTTCGTTATTTTTTGAGATTTCGTTTTCGTGACAATGGCAATGATCATCGTTGCAGTTTTCGTGACAATGACATTCTTTGTTATGATGGTGATGTCCTCCAAACTTTGCCTTCCATAAAGCATGTGCAAGTAGGATGAACATAGTGGCAGTGCAGAGCCAACTGAACCAAGATGTGCCTTCTTCCATACAACAAGCATCTTTCATTACCAATGCACCGAGGAAATTCACACTCCCACTGAACTGCAGATAGTCGATGAGGCAACCAAAGCCGATGGCACCGAGGATAATCGAACCAAGATATAAAACCAAGGTCTTCGTGCCAAGGACTTTACGTACTACTAGGATACTGGCCATATTGCAGGCAGGTCCTGCCATGAGCAAAACCAATCCAGCGCCAGGGGTGAGTCCTTTCAGCATTAATGCTACCGCAATAGGGATGGAACCTGTGGCACACAGATACATCGGGATGGCAATGACTAGCACAAGTAGCATAGACGCCAGCGTGTTTCCTTCGAAGAATGTGAAAACACTATCTGGAACTAAAACCGTAATCAGGCCAGCAACAACCAATCCGATTACAAGCCATTTGCCAATGTCTTGCATCATTTCAACGAAGGCATATTTCAA
>JAZUIL010000060.1:0-2384 GCA_045642245.1 Bacteroidales bacterium | reverse complement strand
AGCTGCGAATGCTGCTTGTGGAATTTGGTACTGCTTATAACCATCAGTGGTTTTAGGACTTTCTGTACCACTACTGAAGTCATAAACAGTATAATCAGAGGTTTTGCCTGTGCCAGTAATTGGTGCCACAGCTCCCGTATGCAGATTTATGGTAGCAGCATTATTCAACCCTGTAATAATACACTTGCTACACGCCAAATCAACCTTGGCAGCATCTGGAGAGTCAACAGTCTTGACAATCACGGTCACCTGACTCATGACATGCTCGAACTGAAGATGCACATCTCCAGAGGTAGGCGAAATTGCCGCACCTTTATTTGTTCCATTATAAGTTGTACCCCACTGATAGTCATTGCCACGATTCATAGTGATAGAATAACCTTCGGTTTCAGAGGTTCCAGAGATTGCAGAGAAATCACTACTGCTCTTCAATGAAGGCTTGCCTGTATCAGGATCTACAAAGCCACGAAGGTAATATGTCTTTGTCGTTGTAGGCCAATAGAGTTCAGGACTATATTCATAGTTGCCACTTGTTGTTGTGGTGAGCTCTGAATGCATATCGGTAGTATATGAGGTATTGGATTCACCACTCTCCTTGACATACAGATCAAAAGCATTGACTCTTGTACCAGTAGTACCTGGTGCATAATCTGCAGTCTCAATTTTGATCTGCGCAGGCACCTCTGCAGCGGCTACAGTCACCCAATCAACTACAGATGCTGAGATATTCTGAATCTTGCTCTTGCCTACAGTGAAAGTAAAGACATACTTCTTACCAGCTTCAAGTGGGATGTAGGTTCCATTATCTGTCAATTTAGTCGCATTTGTAACTAATGCATTTGCAGGATTGCCATCAACATGCAATGCATTATACAGAGCCTTAGAGCTGATTTCGTACTTATTACCCTCGATGGTAAATTCCATCATCGTGTTAGCTCCATCACGAACAAAACGAGAGTTAACATCAGACAATGCATTATCTGAAGCATCCTTCTGAGTTTTCATAAACTGATGGATATTTGGAATAGCAAGCGCCTCAAGGGTATAAGCATCTCCTACATCTGCAGTTGCATGCAGATAGATTTGAGGAATAGGGGCATGATCCCAAATATACTGGAATTCTCCTTCTTTAATATTGAATGCTCCTTTTCTATTGATTCCCGAAAGCTTCACATTACCAGTACCCGAGGTAAAAGCAAAACTATCACCAAATCCCACACCCTTCTTGATATGGATTTCAATCTTAGAAAGAGCATGCCTGAAGTACATCTTATTATCCGTCGGGAACTTACGATTCGTAAAATCAAACTTCAAGCGATTGTCACCCTTATTATAATCAGTATTGTTTGCAATGTTATTACTAAACAACAGATCCTGACACAACACAGAAGTGGCATCATGAGAGTCATCTGTATTGTGAGTTACATTCCACTCCTTGATAGCTGGATAGACTTCTCCATGCGACCAGTCATAGGTTGTATTGCTCGTATTATAAGTAGCGTCTTCAAAATCACTCCAACTATTACCATTTCCAGTTTTCTTCTGAAACTTGCATTGAGTCCAAGATTCTTTATACATCTGAGCATAAGCCCAGATAGTCAACTGTGTGCTACGAGCATGAGCATCATCCCAATACCTTTTATTCACATCATCAAAAGACACTGCATTTCCATTTTTGGAGACAGTTCCTCTCGCTACAGTGGTTTTAAGCTGATGAGGATTGCTTGGATCCTTGAAATCTTCGGTTCCATACTCACTCTGCATAACCATGAAGATATTGGTATTCTCAGGGAAAGCAATCATCCCAGTTTCTTCCTTTGTAATCACAGCAGAGGCAGAAGCTCGGGTAACAGTACCTTGATCAATACTAAACACTCCACCAACAGCAAGTTCGATAGGAGTCTTCTCTCCTACCTCTGGTACTTCTTGTGTAATGGCATTCTCTACCTCATCAGCACAGGCACCAAAGGTCAATGCTGATGTGATAGCGAAAAGGTTGAAATATAACTGATGTTTTTGCATCGTATATATTTTGAATTAGTTTATTTAAGTTCTGAAGGCAAAAACACAATTCTTTGCCTCGAACATCAACACAATGTACAATGTGTTGATATTTTACATCTCGAAAGGTACCTCACGATTTCGTGTGTACTTATTTTATATCGCGGCATATCTGTCACGGTAACGTGTAAGATAAGCCACGGTCTAAAATAGGACCTCGTGATTTCCTTTGTACTTATTTGTGACGTAAAATGGGTACACGCGAATTCTTGCGTTCCTTTTCTTGATCGCGAATTTCAACAACGTGTACACGATGTTGAAATTCGTGACCTGAAAACATTGGTTAGTTCTCAAGAGTGATACCGAGGTCTGCGGCAACGACA
>JAZUIL010000059.1:0-2223 GCA_045642245.1 Bacteroidales bacterium | reverse complement strand
ATGTCCTTCTTTGCGAGGTAGTCAAGCATACGACGACGCTTACCTACGAGCATCTTCATTGAGCGGCTGGTAGCGTAATCCTTGTGGTTAGCGCGGAGGTGCTCAGTGAGGTGTGAAATACGGAAAGAGAAGAGAGCAACCTGTGCTTCTGGAGAACCAGTATCAGTAGCACCCTTGCCATACTTTGCGAAGATCTCTGCCTTCTTAGCTGAATCAAGATACATAATTGTAAATGATTTAAATAGTTAATAATGTAGGTCGAGCCGAAACTCTTCCAGATTAAGTAGATGGAAGTCAAGCCGAAACTCTAATCCATTCTTGCTCTTGGGTTAGCCAAAAGCGGTGCAAAAGTAGCGAATATTTTCTAATTAAAGAAAAATATTGTGAGAAAAAGTAATTTGGAGAGACAAAATTTTGAATATTGACCGAAATCTGCTATCTTTGTTGCTCAAAAATAAGGAAGTAAAGGATCTAAATGCCATGAATCAGATACAGCATATCCATCCACCATTCTGGTGGTCAGGAATGAAATACTCCAAGATACAGATACTTTTACATGGGCCAAATATAGGTTATCGTCAGTTGTATTTACAGCCGGCGAATCAGGTATATCTGACGTCTTTCAATCGTACATCCAATCCAAATTATCTTCTGGCTTATATCGAAACGCAGGGGGCTCCTGCGCAGACACTTCATTTTATTTTGTGGAAGGAAGGAGAGGAGGATATTGCCTTCGATTATGAACTTAAGGAGCGAGAACATCAGCAAGTGGAGACTTTCGATGCCTCGGACGTAGTGTATCTGCTGATGCCCGATCGTTTTATCATGGGCGATAGTCAGAAAAAGAAGAAGATGGCCTATGCAGGAATGATAGAGTCTTCTTGGGACGTGACCGGTGTAGAGAAGCGTCATGGAGGCGACCTTGCAGGTATGCAGAAAGGCTTGAAATATCTTCAGAAATTAGGAGTGACCACAATCTGGCCAACGTGTATGCAGGAGAACGATAATGACCGTCTGACGTATCATGGATACGCCATCACGGACTTCTATTCCATCGATCCGAGAATAGGTTCTAACGCAGCGTATAAAGCCTGGGTGGCAGATGCAAATAAGAAAGGTCTGAAGGTAATTATGGACATGGTTTTCAATCATTGCTCACGTCAGAATTTCCTCTTCGAAGACCGCATCAGTGACGACTGGTTCTGCCTCTACAAACACTTCACGCGCACCAACTACAAGACGCAGACATCTACCGATCCTTATGCCTCGGCTAAGGACTTCGAACTGACTAAAAGAGCATGGTTTGACACCATGATGCCAAGCCTGGCAGGAACGAATCCGCAGGTAGCACAGTACCTCACTCAGAACAGCCTGTGGTGGATAGAATACGCCGGTATCAACGGCATCCGCATGGATACCTATCCCTATAATGACTGGACGCAGATGTCTGACTGGTGTCAGGTTGTAGAGCGAGAACATCCAGGCTTCAACATCGTAGGCGAAACCTGGGTAGAGAGCAATGTCAGCGTCAGCCTCTGGCAGAAAGACAGTAAGCTTGCAGCACCACGCAATAGCCATTTGCCCTCGGTCATGGACTTCCCGCTCTTTACGATGCTCAATGGCGTGTGCGATGAAGAGACCGATGACTGGTTCAGTGGCTTGGCACGAATCTCTAACTATCTGAGTCAGGATTGCGTCTATGCCAATCCCTCTAATCTGCTGATTTTCCTGGCCAATCATGACGTCAACCGTTTCGCCTCTAACGCCGAGAAAGCCAGCAACTTCGCACGATATCGTCAGGCGCTCACCATGCTTCTGACCTTGCGTGGTATCCCTCAGCTTTATTATGGTGATGAGCTCTGTATGATCGGAGAGAAAGATCGTCTTGACGATGGTCAGCGACAGAACTTCCCTGGTGGTTTCCCTCATGATCCAATCAATGCATTGACCGGTAAAGGAATGCCACTTGCTATGAAGAAACATCTGGAGTTTACGCAAAAGCTCCTGCAGTGGCGTAAGCGACCTGACGTGAATCCTATCATCGCCAGAGGCGCTCTGAAGCATTTTAATCCACGCTCTGGAGTCTATGTCTATGCACGCCTTTATGAGGGTAGGATGATTACGATTGTCCTCAATGGAACGAGCAAGGCGCAGTCGTTGCTGTTAGAGACTTTCCGCGAAGAAGTCGGATCGTAGCCATGTCGTTCTGTGAGCCAAGGGGTT
>JAZUIL010000058.1:0-2902 GCA_045642245.1 Bacteroidales bacterium | reverse complement strand
TCCCAACCTGCACCCCAGATATGTGGACGATAAGGTACACCATAAGGAGTTTCGCTTACGTCCTTAGCCAAACGCTCGCTGTAGTTAACGAGAGCCTGACGATACTTCTTAAGCCAAGCCTTTACTTTCTTGTCCTTAGAGTCACGGAGCTGTGGCTCTACACGAGCAAGAACTGAGAGGTTGGTAGCAGAGAAAGCGCTCTCGCTGAAGATCGACTTCTCTGCGCCACTCATCGACTTAGGATCTGCAAGGATATAATCAAGGTATTCCTTCTCCCCAGTAGTAAGATAAAGTTCTGCAGCGGCCTGAAGCTTGTTCTGTGCCGAACGTGCATCGACCTTGGTGTCTGCATATACCTTCTTAGCAATCTCCAGACAGTCATCACTCAAAGAAGGATTGAAGTCCTTCAATACACGAGCAGTAGCAGCGAGGTTAGCCACGGTAGTAAGCTCACGGCCAGGATTGTTCTCTGTATAAATCCAGCGGTCATCAGCATTGCCCTTTTCGCCATCAGTCATGGCAGAAGCATCACCGAGGAGAACGTACTGACGAAGCGTATTACAGATGATGCCACGGTAGAGGCGACCTAAAGCCTTGTAGCCAGCTACTACGCTGAGAGCACCATGCTCAATCTGCTGCAGTACGTCGTTTTTGCCGTCTGGCTGATGGATCTCGGTGATGTGCTTCTCCTGATTGATAGAGGTAGCATCGATCTCTGGCTTGAAAGCCTCATAAGCAAGTGCAAGGATGTAGCACTCACCGGCCTGTGATTCTACGCGAAGGTCGAAGTCACCAGCGTCATGCCATCCACCTACGTTCACGCCATCGACCTTCTGTCCAGGCTTGAGATGCGAAGGAATCATCGCTGCATCCTGATCATAACCGTCGAAGAGGTTGCCTGGTTGAGCCATCAATGCGTCGTCCATGTGGCAGTAGTCATGCCATACGCGATACTTCTCATTGACGCGCATGTGGCACATCTGCACAGGGAGGAAATACTCGACAACTGGCTGCCATACACCACGATCATATACCGTTTCGTCGATGCGGAAGATAGGAGAGTTGTAACCTGCATAACGTACCTGATAGAGACCAGAAACTGTGATGTCAGAGAAGTCAGCCTTGAAGTAATCGTAGCGGAGGAAGTGACCCCATGAGTCCGTGTTCATCTCCTTGACCACGGTCTCCTTGTCTGCATCGAAACGAACGAGCTGAGCGGTGCTAGCCTTAGGAGAGTTTGGCATGGTCTCGATGATAGCTACCTTAGGCTGAGTTGGATGATAGCCGATCTGTGAAGTCTGGATCACTGGAGCATACTTCCAGTCATTGACCACGGTAGGAGTAACTACCCAATGCACAGCACCCTTGGTAGCACCTGCCTTGATCTCCTGACGGAGGACGAACCAACCGTTGTTGTGGTTCATACGACCATCGTAGAGCTTCAGATCTCCGGTGAGAGACTCGATGGTAACGCGGCTCAATGGATCGTCAGGACGGCTGGTGAACTTCTTGCCTACAGCGTAAGGCAGAGCGATGAGATCGTCAGCTATGATAGGGCTGTAGCCGCCGTTCTCACCCTGGCCAACAAACTGCTCGCGGATGAACATAGGCTTGCCTTCCTGATGATAATTGCCTGTATAAGGAAGATTTGGCTTCTGCTCCAGTACAGGAGAGTTTGGCTGCTGAGGATAGATACCCGAGGTCTCGTCCATGATCCATGGTTTGCCGAAGAGGTCGCCAGGGAAGAACTCGAGGTTAAAACCAGCCTTACCGATGAGCGCGTCTGGAATAGGTGAGTCGAGGTCTACAAGGACATCGATCTTATCACCCTTTGACTCCACGCGAACCTTGTAGGTAAGCTGCAACTCAGGATAGATCATAGGGTTGAAGCCAGTCATGTGGCGCGAAGAATCAGGGTAGCAGAGCGTTGCGGTGATCGCATTGCCCTCGATCTTGCGGTCGAGCTGACGAGGTACAGGTTGCCACTGACCAGGAGTTGCCTCTAGACGGATGTCGCCGTTGGTGGCTACACGATGGCCATTCATGATGATACACAAGCCTCCCTGATGTCCTTCTGGATAGAAGTCATCGAAAGCCATGACGTCCACTCCCTGATTACGGAAATAGCCAGTTGGAGTGAGCTCGAAGCTTTGAGCCTCAAGAGCTGTGATTGTTCCCATAGCAAGGAACAAAGATAATAAGGACTTTTTCATGATGTTGTAGTTATACTTATAATAATAAAATGGTTAATAGTTTGTCTGTGATTATGACTGCATCTGCTCCTTTGTCTGAGGGACTGGATAAGCGTCAGGATTGATTAGATGCAGGTATTCATCATAAGAGATATAGTGTCCTCCCATCGTCTTGAGATGCGAAGTTTCGAACTGGCAGTCGATAAGCTTGATCGGTGTCGTCTTAAGGTATTTTGCCAGGAGGATCAATGCAATCTTTGATCCGTTAGGCTTGAGTGAGAACATACTCTCACCGAAGAAACCATGTCCGATGGTGACGCCATACAGTCCTCCGATCAGTTCTTCACCTTCCCATACTTCGATGCTCGATGCAAAGCCACGTTGGTTGAGTTCGATGTAAGCGGCTTTCATCTCAGGACCTAGCCAGGCACCTTCATTGTCATCGCGTAGGTTGCCACAAAGGTCGATGACACGTGCAAAGTCAGCATTGATGGTGACGTGAATCTCTCCTGTCTGCACTTTGTGTAAATAAGGTCGCATAGAATGCGAGATATGTATGTCGTCAGGCGTGATGACGAAGCGTTTCATCGGGCACCACCACTGGATATAGGGTTTGCCAGTAGCTGGATCAATGAGCTCAGGACAGGAATCTTCTGTACGGTAGGCATACCATGGGAAGATACCGTGCGAATAAGCCAATAGGAGCCTCT
>JAZUIL010000057.1:0-5921 GCA_045642245.1 Bacteroidales bacterium | reverse complement strand
GAGTCCTCAAAATGAGAAACATAATAAGTGACAGGGTTTTCTTCGTAATTGTCGTCCAGACAGCTGCTGAATAATGAAACAGCTGCAAACAAAAGTGCAAAATACTTTTTCATACTTTTTTGTTGTTAAGTTATTATTTTATAATTGTTTATTACTAAGTAATTGACCGATACTATTCTTATATACTATATAGAAGATTAATTATCCGGTCAGTTGTTAAGAATATTCTATTTACTATGTAAGATACATGCTCCGCTTATCTCTGTACTCGTCTCACCTAACCATCCGCAGGTTTGATTCATAGCGCTATAGACGCGGATAAAGTGTACTTCCGAGAGAGAAACACTTTGTCGGGTAATAGGATCGACGGCCCATGAGAGGTCAAAGGAGTTTCCTTTCTCATCAGCATTCGGCAAATTGTCAACATATCCGTAGTCGAAAGGCTGAAGCTCCCATTGTGTGCCATGTCCACTCTTTTCATCACCATTGTCTGGTAATCTGGAGCCAGTGAAGGTCAGTGGAGAAGATAACCATAGAGGGAAATAGCACTGCTCATGGAATTCATTACGATAGATATAGCCTTGATTGCCAAGATTATCGGTCCATGGAATGTCGGATAAACCTTTGTCCTGATATTCTACGCTATAATTATATATAGGAGATGTTGAACCATTGTAATCAGCCGAAGAAGCGCTACCTGCCAGCTCGTACCACGTGTCATCGGGTATGCCATTCTTATTTTCATCGACAGAAACCATGACGATACCAGGTTCGCTGCCATTGACATTGGCGTTGCCAAAGATCTGAAGGTCATATTCACCAGGATTATTGATGACAGCTTGGTGAAAGTGGAAGGTGATGTAGCCTCCAAATCCTCCTAAGGTGACTAATCCTTTATGATTCTCACCTATAGCAACATAACACTTTTTTGCCATAGTGTATGCATCGTCATCTGTTTCGTATGCAGGTAATGTATTGACAAACTGACCAGGGGCTGGCACATACTCATCAACACCTGCAATGTAGGGAGACTCGGAGGTCGAGGAAGATTGATCTTGTATAGTGATACTGCTTCCTGTTTTGCTCACAAACACGGCTCGTGAAGGAATGTCTCCGGTTCTGACTCGCCAGTCAAAAGTTCCGTCAGCATTGAAGTGGAGTAATTCTCCGCTTGAGACATAGTTTTTTGCATCCATCAGATAGAAGTCTCGTGTCTCTGGATTTGCAATGATTCCATAAGGATGTTCCAACTTCGGAATCTGTGTCTGCCAATGATCAATGTCAGTAATCAGACAGAGATCACGTGTGTTGATCAATGAAAGGAGAGGAGTTCCTTTCTCCGGATTGCATAAGCAGAAAAGCGTGTCGCCTGCAAGTGAAAAGCTGGCAGCAGGAAGGTCGAATGTCATGATGTTATGTCCTCCGGCTGCAGGACACTTTATGTCATTAGTCTTCAGGCAATGAAGTCGGGCAGGAGTTCCTGCATAATCGCCTCTGCTGGTAACCCAGATATGGCCATGATTGTCGGCCACTACATGGTGCAGGTTTGGAGCAACGTCAATCGTAGCGACTACACTCATTTTTGGCAAAGAGAGGTCGATGACACTCATCGTATGATCATAATCAGGAGCTCGATAACCACCGCTGTTTGCTACGTAGAGCAGATGATTGCTGACGGCCATTTCTTCCGGTTGATAACCGACTAAAATGGAATCTACTTTTTGCAAAGAGAGGGTATCTACCTTATATACACAGCCTTTTGGTGCTTCATTGGTGCTAGAAACACCTCCAACATACGAACTGATATAGGCAAAACCTTCATGAAAAGTAACATAGCGTGCATTCGGAATGTTGACTTGTCCGATTCGCTTGGCATCACTTGCCTGGCAGACTTCAACTTTGTTCGAGCAATTGACTACAATCCATAATCGGCTACCATAGATCTGAATATCATTTCCAACATCTCCGAGCTCCATGACTGTAGAAGGATTTTGCTGTCCGTATATGTTGCGAAGGTAGTGGATTCTTCCGTCGTCGGCCGACCATGTCCCACTCAAGTCAAGATAATCGAGCGTGCATTTGTTCGACCCCATGTTTCCTTCACACAAAACATATAATCCCCCCAGATGACTGTGCGAGGTTGTTTTATCTGCCACATCTGTATCTGTGATATATGAGACGAATTCATCATGCCGGCACCCTGAAAGTGCCAGCAGACAACCGATAAGGCTGACGAGATTATATATATAATGTGTCAGAATTCGCATTGCAGAGTGCAGAAAAACTGTCGACCGGGCATCGGATAGTTAATGATTACATCGTATTGCTGATCCAGAAGATTATTGACTTGTATCGTTGCTTTCATCAACGTTTTTCCAAGCGAGAGTCGACCGACTAAAGAAAGATCACTGGTATACCATGGTTCCAGATGATTGTATCTGATATTCTCCTGCTGGCAATAACGCTCTCCTGTATAAACGAAATTATAGGTCAGAGCCCAGTTCCGCCAATCGAAAGAAAGCGTTGCAGAACCGCTATGCCAAGGCGTATACGGAATCTGATGATTATAAAAAGAATCATCTTTATTCGTCCGATCTTTTGCCTGCTGATACGTGTATTGCAGGTGTGCGAAGAGCCTTGTTTCGTAAGGTAGTTGCCACTGCTTAGAGGCTTGGATATCAATGCCATTAATCTCTACCTGTCCTAAGTTGAGCATCGTCCAGCGGAACTGCTGTCCTTTGGGATAAGCAACAATCTTGTCTTTCACTCGATTGTGATAGACATCGACCGTCAGGAACTTATATTTCACTCCTGCAGAAGTTTGAAAAGCTTTCTCTGGTAGGAGGTTCGCATTGCCGATCTCCGTGTAATAGAGGTCATTGAAGGTCGGCATACGGAAACTCTTTTTTACAAAAGCATGAATCTCTATCGCTTTATCAGAAAAAGGTTTATAGTTGAGAAATACTGCAGGAGTAAAGCTGGAAGTATTCTTTGATGAAACATTTGCCTTTGTATCATCGATATAATTTGAATAGACAAGACTACCTTGTATCTGCAAATGACTCCAGTCAAAAGCGGTAACTAATCCTATGAGATGAGACCATCGGGATGGCGAGACAAACAGCGCTTTGTCTGACCAGAGTGTATTGAATCGAACATCATAACTCGCAGCAATATTCCACCATGGAACGATAGAGAGCAGATGTGTCATGCTGGCATACGCTTCCTGTTGGCTATAATGCTGATCAACAAGTAACGAAGTAACGTCTTTATTCTGATAATGAGTGTCATAATACGCATATTTCCCCATTACACGAAGAGAATAATTGGACGTTACATCCTGTTGCCATTGCCCCTGAACAAAAGTATTATTGTCACTTTGGCGTTCTCCTCGTCTCCAGACATTGTTGACGATTGCACCCGGAATACCTCGGTTAGAATGATAGGTATAGACCTTGATATGAGCCAGTTCGTTTTTATCACCGCGATACCACAGATTGGTTTCTGCACGAAGTGACTGCAGATCTCCATTATGTCGGGTTGCTGTGGTGTCGTATGCCACGCTGCCATCATAATTTAGACGATGATAGTTAAAACGGTACCGTCCGTCACTTGCCATTCCCTCCAGATTCGCACTAAGAAGCCAATGAGAATTGAGTCTTTGTTCCCACAATATGGAACCTTTTGCCAACTGACTAGCACCCGTCTGCAGCTTGACTATCCTGTGCGAAGGGGATTCCGCGGTTAGGAGAGGCACCTTCGTTTGGAGATAAACGCTACCTGCATTCGTGAGGTCGCTGGCTGTCTGCATCAAGGCTGATCGTTGACCGTTGTAGACAGAGATCTCTTCAATATTATCTAATGAATATTGTCCGAGATCAACCTGTCCGTTCTGCGCATTTCCCAGTTCAATGCCATCGTAATAGACACCTACATGCTGAGAGCCCATGCTACGTATATTTACCGTCTTGATACCGCCTATGCCGCCATAGTCCTTGACCTGCACACCACTCATCAGTCGGAGCGCGTCGGCTACAGAATGAGCGTTGATACGCTCCAGCATTACTCCGCTGATTCTCTGTGGCTCGATGGTCTCATGATGGCGCAGTTCACTCTGCACGGTCACCTCGTCGATGACGTGCATTTGACTAGTGTCAGCATTTAAAGACTGCATACCATCCAGCGAACTGAATAGTACCAGACACAAAGCAGGAATCAAAATTTGGTTTCTTTGTTAACGATCAATAAAGTGTCCCGTCCTGTACATCGCAGGATTTTGGTTTGGGCGCCATTTGTAGCAGGTCTTCTGACTTGTCCTGGCTTCGGGGTGCGGTCTTCCCGCCTGTTAACATAGGCAGTGACACACAAAGGCACCTCGGCACTATAGAAAGGACACACAGCAGCGGGACTGTTCCGGATTCTGACCGGATTCCCTTTTAATCTGCACTTGGTCAGGGTGCAGAACTACAAATCTGCCGCAAAGTTACTTTTTTTTCGACGTTGAAACAATAGTTTCCACTCAATTTACCCTTTTTTGCTCACTTTGTTTCTTTTTTTTATAACCATAGTTGTCAAAAGCTGTCGACAATTTGGAAAAGCCGGATTTTCGGAGTATCTTTGCAGTCGATTAGAGATTTATCTCTATTGAATTAATATAACACATAAACTAAATGGCAAAACATAAGACAGCCTATTTCTGTTCGGCATGCGGATGCGAAGAGCCTAAATGGTTCGGACGTTGTCCTTCGTGTGGAGAATGGGGAACATGTGTCGAAGAGATTGTCGATGCAAAGACAGGAGCCATCGGTAAAGCTTCAAAGAAGACTGGTGGTGTGCAGTGGACTCATGCCGGAGCTCTCGGCTTGCCTGGCCAGAAGGAGCAACCTAAGCGTCTTAATGAGATTGAAGCTAGAGAGGAGCAGCGTATCGATATGCAGGATCAGGAACTCAATCGTGTATTGGGAGGTGGTCTTGTGCCAGGGTCCATGGTTCTTTTGGGAGGAGATCCGGGTATCGGCAAATCAACCCTTGTTTTGCAGACGGTTATGAATATACGTGATAAGAAAATTCTTTACTGTTCGGGTGAGGAGTCTTCTTATCAATTGAAGTTACGAGCTTTACGTCTTTCTGCCAATCCGGAAGAAGAACATGAGAATGTCTTTATTGCCTGCGAGACGAATCTCGATGATATTTTCATTCATGTAGCTAATGTAGAGCCAGATATAGTTATCATTGATTCCATTCAGACCATTGCTACCGATGACCTTGAATCGAGTGCGGGTAGTGTGGGACAGGTGCGAGAGTGTGCTGCACGTATCCTTAAATTCGCCAAGGAGAGCGGTACACCGGTCATCCTCATCGGCCATATAACTAAAGAAGGTAGCCTTGCAGGTCCTAAGGTCCTCGAACACATTGTCGATACTGTCCTTCAGTTTGAAGGAGATCAGCATTATATGTATCGTATTCTCCGTGCCATTAAGAATCGATTCGGCTCGACTTCTGAACTAGGTATCTATGAGATGCTGGGTACAGGTTTACGACAGGTGACAAATCCATCTGAGCTCCTGTTGAATACCGATCATAACGACCTTTCGGGAGTGGCTATTGCTGCCGCTATTGAGGGTATGCGTCCGTTCCTTATCGAGACACAGGCTTTGGTAAGTTCTTCGGCTTATGCCACTCCAATGCGCTCGACAACGGGCTTCGATCAGCGACGTCTCAATATGCTGCTGGCTGTGTTGGAGAAGAAAGTAGGATTCAAGTTGGGACAAAAAGATGTATTCCTCAATATTGCTGGAGGATTGCGAGTCAGTGATCCTGCCATGGATCTGGCAGTGATGGCTGCCATTCTTTCGTCAAATATGGATATGTCGCTTCCTCCGCTTACCTGTATGACCGGAGAGGTAGGCCTTTCGGGAGAG
>JAZUIL010000056.1:0-24882 GCA_045642245.1 Bacteroidales bacterium | reverse complement strand
GAATCGGTCAAATTCTTCTCCATTTCAAAGGAAGAATTGCAGAAGCGCATGGTATTCAACAATTTGGAAGCCATTAATCAATCTTTAGAGAAAGGCCGGTCTATCTCATTATTCTTAGGACATAACTGTAACTGGGAATGGGTTTCTTCTCTCCCACTCTGGCTCGATCAGGATAAATCAAAGGCTCTGCAGCTCTATCATCCTCTTGAGAATTCCATCATGGATCGACTTGTTGGCTACGAGCGAGAGAGAATGGGATCGACCAACATACCAATGGCTCAGAGCCTTCGTCTGATTCTGAAACACCAAAAAGAAGGCAAACCTCTCGTCATCGGATTTATCGGAGATCAGGTTCCTATCTGGTCAAGTCTGAACTATTGGCTTCCATTCTTTGGCAAAGACACTCCGGTCATGACTGGTGCAGAACGAATCGCCAACAAACTGGACATGGACTGCTTTTATGTTCATATACGCCGTGTGAAACGTGGCTATTACGAAGCAGACTTTGAGCTGATGACTTCCGAACCAAAGAAGGTCCCTGAATTCTGGGTTACAGAAGAGTATTACCGTCGTCTTGAAGCGAATATCAAAGAACAGCCAAGTTTCTGGCTCTGGACACATCGCCGCTGGAAGCGCACCCGTCAGGGATATATCGAGCGAGCCATTGAGATAAATCACTGGAGCGAACTTGAAAGTGCACGGTTCTTCGACCATGAACATCCGGACGGAAAACTCGTCACCGAATGGGCGGCAGAAAATGGCGTCACGATTCCTGCAAGACCTTGATATTTGTTTATTTATCCATTAACAACATTGAGACTTCCCATTTACGACATTGAGACTACTTACATTCATATATAATCTGTTCCTAGCCTACATTGCTTTCATGCTCTGCCGCGTTATTTATGTGGCAGTCAACTGGCAGACTCTAGGCTCAGCATTTAGCGACAATAATTGGAGCGACTTGCTTTGTGGAAGTCTTTTATTCGATACTTCTGCACTTTTCTATCTCAATGCTCTGGTGCTTCTACTTATTCTGTTGCCATTACACAAAAAAGAGACATCACAGTATCACCAGATAGTAAGAATTATCTATACTGTACTCAATGGTATCGGAGTCATTGCGAACCTCGCAGACTCCGTGTATTTCACATATACAGGTCGTAGAACTACAGCTACCATTTTTTCCGAGTTCAGCAATGAAGGGAATCTTGGCAGTATCATAGGGACCGAACTTCTAAACCATTGGTATCTTGTCATCATTGCCATCGTTTTGATTTGGTGCCTTTATCACTTTTATCGTAAGCCAGAATCGTTTTCAACCAAACGTCCGCTGTCGTTCGGATATTACTACGTTGAGCAGACACTCAGCCTGGCACTCATGGCATGGCTTACCATCTGTGGTATGCGAGGTGGCTTCACACATGCTGTCCGTCCCATCACGATCTCCAATGCAAATCAATATGTAGCTCATCCTACCGAGACTGCTATTGTTCTTAATACCCCATTCAGCATCATTAGAACCATCGGCAAAAAGACCTTTGCCATACCAAAGTATTTTGATACACAGGAAGAGCTTTCTACTTATTATTCCTCAGAACACTTCCCATCAGACACTATTGCTTTCACTCAGAAGAACGTAGTCGTCCTGATCTGCGAATCGCTAGGAATGGAGTATTACGGTTCGTACAATCAGAACCTTGAGAACGGGAAATACAAAGGCTTTACCCCTTTCCTTGATGAACTCTGCGAGAAATCTCTTACTTATACGATGAGTTTCAGTAATGGACGAAAGAGCATCGACGGAATGCCATCAATCTTGAGTAGTATTCCGATGTTTGTCGAACCATTCTTCCTCACACCGGCCTCTCTCAACACCATTGGAGGATTAGCGCGAAGCCTTAATGCGAAGGGATATGAGACGGCTTTCTTCCATGGTGCGGAAAATGGTTCAATGGGATTTGAAGCTTTTAGTCGAAGTTCTGGGTTCCAACAGTATTACGGCCGCACAGAGTACAATGCAGATCCTTCTTTCAATGGAGACAAGGACTTTGACGGCATGTGGGCCATCTGGGACGAGCCATTCCTACAGTATTATAATAAGACGATGACCACGGAACTTCATGAGCCATTTATGACAGCAGTGTTCACAGCCTCGTCTCACCATCCATTCAACATTCCGGAGCAATATAAAGATACCTTCCCTGAAGAACAGATCCCGATGCAGAAATGTATACGATATCTGGATCACTCGTTAAGGGAATTCTTTGAGAACGCGTCTCAACAACCTTGGTTTGACAATACACTTTTCGTCATTACAGGAGATCACACAAACCAGAGTTGTCATGCAGAATACCAGACTGATTTAGGACTCTATTGTGTCCCTGTCCTTTTCTACGATCCTTCAGGAGAAGTCTTCCCTGCGGAACGACGTGAAGGCGTTTGCCAGCAGATTGATATCATGCCGACACTCCTCTCTGCTCTGCATTATGACGAGCCATACGTTGCTTTCGGTCTCGACCTGCTCACTACTCCAGCGGACAGCACTTGGGCCATTAACTATAACAATGGCATCTATCAATACACGAGTAATGATCATCTTCTTCTTTTCGATGGTATCCAACCGACTGGTTTGTATAACCTAAAAGAAGACTGGATGCTTCAAAACAATCTCCTTGGACAGCTGGATTCGCTGATGCACGAACAGGAACACCGTGTACGTGCCATAATCCAAGATTATATGCTGCGTATGAATGAGGATAAGCTGATATTGCAAAAATAAGGATTTTAAGCATATGTGATAATAAAAATCGACTTATTCATACTTTTTATTTGCAGATTGCAACAGATTCCATTATCTTTGCACAAAAATAGTTATAAAGGTTTGTGTCATGAAATATCTGATAATTCTGGCCGATGGCGCAGCGGATGAACCTATCGAGGTTCTGGGTAATCGCACCCCTCTTCAAGCAGCCAAGAAGCCACTCATTGATAAACTAGCACGAGAAGGTGTCAATGGCCGTCTGGTCACCGTCCCTGAAGGCTACAATCCAGGTTCTGAGATTGCACATCTTGGTCTATTGGGTTATGATGTGGCCAAAGTTTTCGAAGGCCGCGGATCACTTGAGGCTGCATCCATGCAGATTCCTATTGAGGGCAATGAGGTAGCTATGCGCTGCAACATTATCTGTCTCGAAGGCGATAACATCAAGAACCATTCTGCTGGAAACATCTCAACAGAAGAGGCTGACGAACTGATCAAGACACTCAATGAGCAACTAGGAACAGACACAATCAAATGGTTCACCGGTGTCAGCTACCGTCACTTGCTTAAAGTAAAAGGTGGCAACAAGTTCGTACATTGTACTCCGCCTCACGATCGCATTGGCCAACCATGGCGTGCAGAAATGCCATATGCAGAAGTACCCGAAGCCGAAGAGACAGCGGCGTTGCTCCGTGACTTGATCATACGTAGTCAGGAAGTTCTGAAGAATCATCCGGTCAACCTCAAGCGTATCGCAGAAGGCAAGGATCCTGCCAATAGCATCTGGCCATGGAGCCTCGGTTATCGTCCTGCCATGCAGACCATGCAGCAGCTATTCCCAGAGCGTATTAAGACAGGTGCTGTCATCTCAGCCGTCGATCTGATTTTCGGCATCGGAGTATTTGCCGGACTTGACAAAGTGGAAGTTGAAGGTGCTACAGGTCTTTGGGACACCAACTATGAAGGCAAAACGGCAGCCGCTATCGAACAACTGAAAAAGAAAGACTTCGTTTTCCTGCATATGGAAGCAACGGACGAAGCGGGTCATGACGGCGAGCCAGAGCTCAAGACCAAATGTGTAGAATATATCAATGACCGAGTACTCTGCACCATTCTTGACGAGATCTCAACTTGGGACGAACCTGTCCGCATCGCTATCCTACCAGACCACCCTACTCCTATCAAGTATCGCACCCACACTATGACTCCGGTGCCATTCCTCATCTGGCAGTCAAAGCCATCTCAGGCAGGAGATCCAAATGATATTGTGGCAGATCAGGTAGAGCGTTATGACGAAGACAGCGCCTTCAACGGAGCACTTGGACTGATGAAGGAAGACGAATTCATCAAATACTTCTTAGGATAATATTCATTTGCAAATTTTCAATCAACAAAATAATGAGATACTACAGTACTAATATTTCATAGGAAAACAAAAGCAAACAAACATACAAGTAAATCAACAACTTACATTGCAATATTGGGGTATCAAACACCCCTTTTTTGTTACTTATTTGTTCTTATTTTGTTATTTTTTGTTACTCATTTGTTACTGAAAAGATATAAATAACTATATTTGCATCGGTAACAAATAAAAAATAACAATTATGGCAAGAACAAAAAAAACACTCAAAGCAAAAGAACCTGTAAAGATAAGGTTTAAGCAGTTAGCACACGGCAACCAATCAATTTATTTGGATTGTTATGTTGATGGTGTAAGAACTTATGAAACATTGAACCTGTATTTAATACCAGAGGCAACACCAACAGATAAGATACAGAACAGAAACACAATGCTTGCAGCCAAAAAGATACAAGCAGACAGGATTGCAGAGATAATAAACGGCAAAGCGGGATTGAGCAAGAAGATAACCGACAAAACAAAACTTATTGATTGGATAGAGTATTGTGCTAAATTGAGAGAGAAAGAGCCACAGGGCGCAAATTTGGCAAAGAACATGAGAACGGTGGCATATCATATAGACCAATTCAACGGCAGTAATGATTTGCTAATAGGAATTGATACCAATTATTGCCGTGCATTTTCAAACTATCTGCAAGCGTCAAACAATAAATGGGGCAAAAGGATATGCAAATCAACGGCAGCAATATATTTTGAATGTTTTTCACTTGCTCTTAAAGAGGCGGCAAGACAAAACAAGATTGACAGAAACCCTGTTGATAATATGACAGAAAATGAAAAGCCTAAGAGAGAAAGAGGACACAGGGATTTTCTAAACATAGAAGAACTAAAAGCGATGATGCAGACCGATTGCCCAAAGCAAGAAGTAAAACAGGCTTTTATGTTTAGTTGCTTTTGCGGTTTAAGATTGAGCGATATTGAGGCTTTAACGTGGGATAATATCAAGACACGCGGAGAGCAAAAGAGATTGCAAACCACAATGATTAAAACAGGTGGCGTAATAGATATGGCAATTTCAACAGAGGCGTTAAAATGGCTTCCACAGATTGATGATGCAAAACAAAAAAACAAAATCTTTAACATGCCAAGCAGAGCAACATTGAGCAGAGTGTTAAAAGTATGGGCGCAAGAAGCGGGAATAAACGATAAAGAGATTACTTTTCATGTAGCGCGACATACCTGTGCAACATTGCTTTTGTCATTAGGTGCAGAGATAACAACAATATCAAAAATATTAGGACATACAAGCGTAACAACTACACAGATATATGCAGAGGTTTTGGATGAGGCAAAAACCAAAGCGGTAAGTCTTACAGATGGCATATTTTAAAACAAATGTGAGGGGGTAACAGATACCCCCCCCACAATAACCAAAGGGGTGCAGTTTGTTTTGGCACGGCACGCCCAAATTTTATTTTTTAGGTCAATTTTTTACAGAGTAACAATATAAAAACAAACGATTATGGCAAACAATTTTGAACCAATGCAGAGTTTTTTTGAAAGTATGGCAACCAAAGAACATGTTGCACAGGCATTATTGAGAGTGTTGGGCAATGTTGATGTTGAGGCAAAGCCAGAGTTGAAAAACGATAGAGATATGTTGATAACATTTGTTGAAACCCTGTTGTAATATACAGGCATAGCGGGTAACGATGGATAACGATATTATAAACGCTTTTTGCAATGCTAATTTGGAGAGGCAACGCAAATTATATAGGGCAGAATTTAACGCTATTGGGTTAAAGTATAATTTACTGCCAACGCCATTTTACACGATGAAACAGGGTAACGCCATAGAGGGTACAATTGATTTTATAATGCTGATAGAAAAGTATTATAAAATAGTTGCACCATTTGAAAACGATTTGCTCGCCCTGTATGAATACTATAAAGATACAGACAATGTAAACGCCAACGTTGCAATATGGGCATATAAAATTTGTGAAAAGTACCACGATATAAACCCAACACAGGCAACCCCGCCACAGGTTGCAACGTTGCCCGATTGGGCGCAAAGCACAGAGGGGGTGCAAATACTAAATAAATTAGTCGCAGAGGGGTATTGCAGTCACGTTGGGCAATTATACCAATGGGAAAAAACAAAATCATTATGGGCTTTTTTTGCTGATGTTGTTAGTGATGTATTGAAACTGAAAAAAAGTAACCGTGTGCCGTGGTTGAATATTGCCTCAGCGTTTGACAATATAAACACAGATGATATTGAAACGGCAAAAACGATTAATAGCAGCAGAAAACAGGGTTATGCAAATATGCCTGTTGGATGGAAACAAATAGAGGCTATTGTAATAAACAAATAATACAGACGGTTGCCCGATTGGGTAGCCGTTTTTTTGTGTCTATACCTCAGCAAAGGTATATATAACGTTATAGTGTTTTCTTTCCTGTTATGCCGATATTTGCACCGTCAAATCAAAGCGGTTTGATGGCGGGCGGGTATAACAAACGCCAATTGTATAACAAATATATATATCAATGCAAGAAACATTAGAACAATTGCAAGAGCAATTAAAAATGGTAGTTGCGCGTGTTGAACGTATCGAGCAGCAGACAGGCAAAACAACGTTGTTAATTGCTGATGTAGCAGCACTAACAGGTATGAGTAAAAGCCATATCTACAAACTAACCTGTACCAATCAAATACCACATTACAAGCCAAACGGTAAGCACCTGTATTTTGACCGTGCTGAGGTTGAGGCGTGGATGAAACGCGGCAAAGTGCAAACCAATGCAGAGGCAGCACAGGCAGCAACAAGGTATAACGTTAGAAAATCAATGGGCGTATGAGTGTATCAAGTATTGAAAGAGCAATGCAGATTGCAAAGGTTGTATTGTATGTAAGGTTAGAATATACCAAAGGCACGGCAACGCCAAAGTATGTACAAACAAAGATGTTTGGCGATTATGAACCTGTAAAAAGTTTGGCGGGGCGCGATGGTAAGGTATATGTATATCTAACAGAAAAAATTAACCCCGATAATGCAGACGCGCCAACGATGAGATTACAGGGCAAAGCAAGTTTGAATATTAGCGGCTTGAAAAATTACTTTGTAGATGGCGGCAAAGTTGCACGCGCCTGTTATGGCACGCCCCCAAAGGGAGAAACGTATGGCGGCAAGAAACCAAAGCCAAACCCATTTGCAGGACACGCGACAGACGGATTTATTTTCCTGTTGGGTGATGTGGTAGAGGTTGCAAACGCTGAGGGCAAACAGGTAGCAATACCAAAGTATATTGAGTGGCTTGTAATACCAAACGCAAATAGATTAGTTGGCACGTATGTTAGCGGATTTGCAAAGGGTGGTTATGTTGAACTTATAGAGCAGTTGAGAGGCAGCGCGACAGATTGGCAGCGTTGAGGCACAACTGCAGAAAGGGTAACATATGTATGACAACGTGCATTTGTGGCTTCCAAAGCCAATGCCAAACGCCTCAGCGATGGCAGACAGATACAACGGCACGCCAATAGCAGACAAAACCACAGGAGAAATAAAAGGCTATCAATGGCACGCGCGTAATTTGCGCGTGTCTTGTTTCTCAAAAGGCATATCTATAAAAGGTAGTTTACCAAAGTATCTTTGTGGCGATAACGTGCAGACAATAGACACCACAGACACGGCACAGGCTATTGCAGAAATATCAAATCTGTTTGGCGTTGATATGGCTGAGGCGTATGTATCATATATTGAGGTTGGCAAAACCTTTGTGATGGACAACCCGCCTGTTGATTACTTTGCAAAGTTAGGTGATGGGGGGCGATATTTGCCACGTATGCAAGCGGGTACTACGTTGTATTATGGCAAGCAGATAAAGAAAGCACCAAAGTGTTTAATATTCTATGATAAAGCCGATGAGATTGCAAGCCGTGGTGATGATTTGCCCCAGTTGCTCGATGACACAAACCTGTTGCGCTATGAGTTGAGGCTAATAAATCAAAGGAACTATAAGATATTAAGAAAATTTGGTATCAAATACGCCTCAGCACTAACAGACAAAGCAACGTTAGCAGCGTTGAGGCAAGACTATATAACAAGTTTTGACAATATAAAGAAAGTAACCTGTATGGCTGATGGAATTAAACCAAACAAAGATTGGATGTTGGCAAATCTTATAGCGATGCACCCAGCAGACGCGGAAACCCTGTTAGCCTCAGTAAGAGCAGCAGCAACACCATTGCAAATATACAGACTTAAACAGGCAATAAACAAAACGATGTTGGAATTTTCTGCAAAGAAAGATGTGTTATTGCAAGAGTTAGAGGATTGTATAAAGAGTGTTTGACATAAACCTTTGCACGCGCACAGGCGATATATAACAACAGGTATAAAACATATACAGATTTTGTATATTATGATGTATTTTGAATTGATAACAATATCAAAGAGTGTATTGGGTTATGTGATGCAATGCCACGGCAAAGCAGAGGACATAAAAATGATACCTGTATATCTTGAATACAAAGCGCTATTGGCTGAGGGTAATAAGAAAGAATATATATTTGCAGTTATCAAAGATAAATATCATATAGGAAGAGCAGCGGTATTGACGATGGCGGCAAAGATGGAAACAATTGTAAATCTAAAATAGAGTGTTTTTGATATGGGGAAACCAAAAGGTAGCAAGAAAACAGGCGGGCGGCAACGTGGAACACCTAACAAAGTAACCACAGACATTAAAACGTGGATTGCTGAGATATTGAATAACGGCAGAGTGCAGTTTGAGAAAGACCTGCAACAGGTAGATGCACGTGACAGGCTGAAAATATACACAGGATTGATAACCTATGTATTGCCAAAGCAACAAGCCGTTGAAATGGATGCAGAGATAAGGGCAGACGCAAAGCAATTGCAGATGTTGTTGGCTGATGCACCCGATGAGTATATTGAACTGATTGCAGACAAAGTTAGCAACGATGATAGTTGAAATTTCACAAAACGATATTGTTGTCCTGTTAAAAGCGATAAGAGATAAACGCCTAAATACAGACGATATTGAGGGGTTAAAAGGTCTTGAACAAATAACCTTTGTTATCAATGAGGCAAGTAATAAACAAATAGAGTAGTAACAACGATATGATTATTGAACTAAAGCAGCGCGATATTGTTGCCCTGTTAAAAGCCATACGCGACAAACGTTTAGATACAGATGATATTGATGATTTGAGGGGATATAAACCCGATAGTTTCAAAGGGTTTCAATTTTTACCCCACACAGGAGGGTTAAGCAATAGTGCAGAAACAAGCGATGAGGCATTAGGATATAAATAAAACTGATGGGCGGGCAATAAACCCGCCTGTTTTGTTATCTGTATGCCTCAGCAATAACCAAAGAGTAGCCAAAAACAAATATAATATACCACAAATTTGGTATGTTTTGAGAAAAGTATTATATTTGCACACAGAAAACCCGATAAAATGGTTTATTATGCCATATTTGTTACTCATTTGTTACCCGCTAAAACAAAATCGGGTTTTCTTTTATTGATTATCAACAACTTATATACAACATGAAGTATTACAGTACTAATCGCCAAGCTCCTGAGGTCTCCCTCTCAGAAGCCGTCATCAAAGGCTTAGCTCCAGACAAAGGACTTTATATGCCTGAGCGAATCAATCCATTGCCAAAGGAGTTCTTTGACAATATTCAGGACATGAGCCTGCAGGAAATCGCGTTCGAAGTAGCAAAGAATTTCTTCGGAGAAGACATTCCTGCCGATGATCTTAAGCATATCGTCTATGATACTCTGCAGTTTGACATTCCATTGGTCAAGGTAAACGAGAGCATCTATAGTCTTGAGCTTTATCATGGACCTACTTGCGCATTTAAGGATGTCGGGGCACGTTTCATGGCTCCACTGCTCAGCTCTTTTGTAAAGCACAATCCATCGCAAAAGGGAAATGTCCACGTTCTTGTTGCAACATCTGGTGATACCGGTTCAGCTGTAGCTAACGGTTTCCTTGGCGTTCCTGGCATTGACGTAACCGTTCTCTATCCACAGGGAAAAGTCAGCGAGATTCAGGAGAAGCAGTTCACTACCCTTGGCCAGAATATCACTGCTTTGGAGGTTGACGGTGTTTTCGATGACTGCCAGCGACTCGTAAAGGAAGCATTTATGGATCAGGATCTCAACGAAAAGTTCTTCCTGACCTCAGCTAACTCTATCAACGTGGCACGTTTCCTCCCACAGGCCTTCTATTATTTTTATGCTTATGCACAGCTGAAGAAAGCAGGCAAAGCAGACAACGTCGTAGCTTGTGTACCTTCAGGTAATTTCGGCAATATCTGCGCAGGTATTTTCGGTGCGAAGATGGGATTGCCTATCAAGCGTTTCATTGCTTCAAACAACGCTAACGATATTTTCTTCCAGTACCTCGGTTCCGGTCATTATAATCCTCGTGCCACTCAGGCAACTATTGCAAATGCCATGGATGTAGGCGATCCTTCTAACTTTGCCCGCATCGTAAACCTTTATGGCAATGGACAGCAGAAGGCTGAGAAGATTTCTCCAGAAGAGGCTCACACAGCCATCTGTGCAGAGATCAGTGGTGCTACTTACAATGACGAGCAGATCAAGAAGGCAATGGTAGAATGTCTGAAGACCGACGGATATGTCTGTGATCCTCATGGAGCTTGTGGCTATCAGGCGCTCATCGAAGGACTGAAACCTGGCGAGGTCGGTTTCTTCCTTGAAACCGCTCATCCTGCAAAGTTCAAGGATACCGTCGAACCAATCATCAACCAGCCGGTTGCGATTCCTGAAACACTTCAGAAGTTCATGAACGGAACGAAGCAGACACAGCCTATGACTAAGGAATTTGCTGATTTCAAGAAATTCTTGATGAATAATCTTTAATATAACAAATGACCCGAAGCAAAGAAGAACTTTTCAACACACTCACACATTTCGTTGGACTATGTCTAGTCCCATGTATTTCGTGGGTTCTGATCTGGTTCGGGTATGTCAAAAATTGGGAGAATGCCTTCGGTGTAACTTTTTTCACCGTGGGCATGCTCCTAACTTATTTAGCCTCTACCTTATATCACTGGTGGAAACCGGGAACACCTGGAAAACTAGTTCTTCGTAAGCTTGATCATATCTCTATTTACGTACTTATCGCCTCCAGCTACACTCCTATCTGTATGCAGTTGGTCGAGGACAAGATGTATGTAGCTGGCTGGACAAGCTTTGGCGTCATCTGGCTGCTTGCCATCTTTGGCGTCTTCTATAAGATTTTCTGGTGGATCCGATATCCACGACTTTCTCTCATATTATATATATTATTAGGATGGGCCATCCTTTTCATGATACAGCCTGTCCGCGAATGCATAACTACTCTCTCTCTTATTTTCATTGCAGCTGAGGGAATCACATACACCAGCGGTGTTTATTTCTTTGTGCACGATAACGAACATCCATTCTTTCACGGCATCTGGCATATCTTCGTCATTTTAGGAACTCTTTTCCACTGGGCCGCTGTCTTCGTAATGGCTTGGCCATGGGAAGACGGACTCTGGAATTAGTCGTTTTTTATAAGCAATTCTTATTTTTTGTTAAAATCATTCTGTGATTTCCTTGCTATACATGTCCAAAAATTACAAAAAAGGATAAAAAAGTCCAATCCAGTAGTTTCAGCTTGCTTTATTTATTAAAAATATGTAATTTTGCAGCACACTTATTAAAAACAACTGCAAAATATAATATGCTTGATCGCTTCCTTACCCAAACTGAATTCTCGAGTTACGAGGATTTCATGAAAAACTTCCATTTACAAGTCCCAGAAGACTTCAACTTCGGTTATGACGTCATTGACGCATATGCAGAAGAAGAGCCTGAGAAAGAAGCTATCCTTTGGACCAATGACCGAGGGGATGTTAAGCACCTCAACTATCGTGAGTTCAAGGAGCTTTCTGACCGCTGCGCCAGCTACCTGCTTACCCTTGGTATCGAACGCGGAGACCGTGTCATGCTCATCCTCAAACGCCGTATGGCTTGGTGGGTTACTATGGTTGCGCTTCACAAGATTGGAGCTGTTGCTATTCCTGCTACACACCTTCTTACAGACAAGGATATCGTCTATCGTTGTCACGAGGCCGACATCAAGGCCATCGTTGCAGTAGGAGACACTAATATATTAAGAAATGTGATTCGTGCACGTGCATACAGTCCATCTCTCAAGCACTGTATTAGCATTGGTCCAGCAGTTCCTCAAGGTTGGGACAATTACTGGGAGGGTATCTATTCTGCTCCTAAGTTCGTCAGCCAGAAGGGTCAGAACAAGGTAACCGACAACTTCCTGATGTACTTCACCAGTGGTACCAGCGGTGAGCCAAAGATGGTAATGCATGATTACAGCTACCCACTGGCACACATTGTCACAGGCAAGTACTGGCACAACGTGCACGACGGTTCGCTCCACCTTACCGTAGCAGATACAGGTTGGGGTAAAGCCGTATGGGGTAAGTTCTACGGACAGATGATTTCTGGCGCTACCGTCTTCATCTATGATTTCGAAGGCCGATTTGAGCCAGACAAGATGCTCAAAGTCATTCAGGACTTCAAGGTCACATCGTTCTGTGCACCTCCTACTGTCTATCGTTTCATGATACGTGAGGATCTCTCTCAATATGACCTTTCAGCGTTGGAGTACTGCACCACCGCAGGCGAGGCTCTCAATCCAAATGTCTTCCTCGAGTGGAAAGAGAAGACCGGTATCATGATCTACGAATCATACGGCCAGACCGAGACTACGCTTGTACTTGGCACCTATCCATACGTCGAGCCACATCCAGGTTCAATGGGTGTACCGAATCCTCAGTATAAAGTAGACGTTCTCAATAATGACGGCGAGCGCTGCAAGCCAGGCGAACATGGCCAGCTCGTCATCCATACCGACGAAGGTAAGCCATATGGCCTCTTCAAGGAGTATTATCGCAATCCTTCGCTTACAGAAAAGGCTCATAGCAAGGGCATTTATTACACGGGCGATGTGGTATATTACGACGAAGAAGGTTATTACTGGTTTGTATCACGTGCTGACGATGTTATCAAGTCATCCGGCTATCGTATCGGTCCATTCGAGGTAGAGTCTGCTTTGATGACCCACTCTGCAGTTGTGGAATGTGCTATCACTGGTGTACCAGACGATATCCGTGGCATGGTTGTCAAGGCTACCGTAGTTCTCTCAGCCGATTACAAGGACAAAGCTGGTGAAGAACTTGTTAAGGAACTTCAGGATCACGTCAAGCGAGAGACTGCGCCATACAAGTATCCACGTATCATCGAGTTCGTCGATGAACTTCCAAAGACCATCAGCGGCAAGATCCGTCGCGTTGAAATCCGCGAGAACGACGCTAAAGCATAATTCAGATAGCAAATTACAAATAGAAATCCACCCAAGCTACGGAAGTGACTTGGGTGGATAATTGTTTATTATTCAGTTATCTAATACTCGTCTTAATACTTTGCAGGACCTCTATACTTAAAGAATCTAGACATTATTTCACTTGTCAATTTATTTCGAATCATCCTGCTTTTTCTGTTGCATCTTCTCCTTATTGATATGTGTTACCGCCAGAAGAATATGCGACAAGTGGCCATCAGCATCATTTCCTGCAGGAAGTACTGTTGACCGCATCCATCCACTATGGTAGTCTTCAAACTCAAAGTATAGGATGTTGGATTTCTTAAACCTCTCTTCCAACGTAGAGAAATCATAGAATTCCAGATAAGACTCACGGTATTTTGGCACCAGCGATTTCTCGATATACACTCTCATAATCTCTTCCGACATAGCAGACTCTGTAATATTCTCCCTGAAATACAAGTCACCACAGATGTCTTCAGACTTTCCTGTGCGAATATCAATGACGAACACCGAATCCCACATATTAAGGATACCACCCAACACATGTGATATCAGATGCTGGCGATCATTCCAGTTCATCATCGGGTTGGTCGATATTTTCTTGATTGCGTCGCGTCGGTTCACCTCTTCCAAGCTCAGGATCGGAGTATTACGCAGATACTCCTCAAATGCTGTTTCTGGCAAAGGTTTGCTATAGAAATAGCCTTGAATCATATCCACATCCAGTTCCTTCAATCGGTTCAGCTGATGCTGTGTCTCCACACCTTCTGCAACGATCTTCAGGTTCATGTTCTTGATCATGTTGATACAGTTCACCATGACACGCTCCTTTTTAGGATTATCAATCTGTTGCACGAATGAACGATCCAGTTTCACGACATCAAGCGGGAAATCTGCCAGCGTATGCATCGACGAATAACCTGTGCCAAAGTCATCGAGTTCCACATTCAGGCCATAGGTATGACAGCGCTCCAGAATTGTCCGAATATCATCCATATGGTCACCAAACATAGATTCTGTCACCTCAATATGCAGGAGTTCTGCAGGCACATTATACTCTTTCGCTATTTCTGTGCGACGCTCATAATAATAGTTATCACGGGTCAGTTCTGTTCTAGAACTATTGAGTGACACCGGCACTACAGGCAGAGCAGCGTCCATCCATCTGCGGATGTTCTGACACGTCTTCCGCCACACATAAGCATCTGCCTCAGTAATAAAACCGGTCTGCTCGAAAATCGGGATGAACTCCACAGGAGAAAGGAACCCTAGTTTCGGATGCAGCCAGCGCAGCAACGCCTCTGCTCCCACAAGCTTTCCCGTCAGTGTATCATGTTTCGGCTGGTAATACACCAGGAACTGCTCTTCCCTCAAGGCCGACTCCATGGCTTCCTCTATCAGTGCATTACGATGCAGTCGTTCTAACAGATCATCGTCCACAATAGCAAAGAATCGTCCATATTTATGCTTTATGTTCTGCAGCGCAGCAAAAGCATGTTCGATATATAATTTGACAGGAGCACTGTGATCCGTACACTCACAAGCACCGACTTTGACAGATGCACGTGCACCGTTCTCTGTCGTGACGGTGATTGGAGCAGACGATTCACGCTGAATCTCGGCATAATACTCATGACGAGGCACCAGACACACAAACTGGTCCATGCTATAGCGAGCACAAACAGCCCCCTCAGGCATCTTCGAACTGATCAAACGGGCATTGGCCTTGATCAATTCATCAGCTTCCCTGTCGCCATAGATCTCGATGATATGCTTGAAGTCCACGATATCCGAAATCATGAGCAGATACTCTTTCTCCGGATTCTTGGCCAAAGTTTCTGCCGCATAGTGCATAAAAGCTCTACGCGTATAGAAATTGGTCAGATCATCTCTATCAAAATCTTGTGTAATATCTGGTTGTAAGATCATATGTAAGCTATAAATGTGTAATGTGTCTGGATATATAGGAATATGTGTGTGATATGTGTCAGTATAAGATAGGTGGCTTTTTGTTATCGACTCAATTGCCAGAGTTGACTTTCAAAGTCGATACCCGTGTTGAGCGGCCCGGGCACCTTATTGGTTTCTATCAGACAACGCCTTACAAAGTTCGATGCTCTCTTCACCGAATGTGCGAAGTCCATTCCGTTCACCGCATCAGCACCCAAAATGGAGGCAAATACGTCGCCTGTACCAGATCGTGTCTGCTCCACCATCATCTGACGCTGGAACTCCATCTCACCATGCTCATCGCAAACAGCATTGCCAATAAAGTTCTCGCCCATACGGATGCCAGTAATGACCAACTTCTTAGCACCCATTTGCTGCAACTGCTTTGCCATCGTTGCCAGTTCGGTATGCTTCCAGCCGCTTTCACGATAAGGTGTATCAGTGAGGAAACAGGCCTCTGTAATATTTGGTGTGATGATATCAGCATAGGCCAACAGCTTCTTCATCTCGCGACACATCTTCTGGGTATAAGTCGGGTAGATATGGCCATTGTCACCCATCACCGGATCTACAAGCACATTAGTCTCCGGACGACCGAAGTCCTTGATAAACTGCTCTACAATCCCGATCTGACGAGCCGAACCAAGAAAACCCGTCATGATCCCATCAAAGTGCAGGTCAAGCTTCTTCCATTCTTCGATATAGGCCTGCATGTCGCGTGTAAAGTCCTTACGATAGAATGATGGGAAACCTGTATGATTGGAAAAGATAGCTGTTGGCAACGGACACCCCTGCACCCCCAGATGACTGACGATGGGCTGGATGACGCTGATCGAGCAACGCCCGTATCCCGAAATGTCGTTGATAATTGCTATCTTCTTACTCATTTCTATTTGTCTTATTTTCCGCTGATTGAGATTTCAAATCCCTCATCCACAAGCGGTTTCACAATCGCCTCCATCTCAGCCTTGCTCACGGCTGTAAGACTTTTCTCCGGAGTCGGACGGTCAAGCGAATAAACCATGATCTGGTGAGGATGTATCTCTCGCATCAACTGGCGCCAGGCCTCCACTTCTGCAGGTTTCGTATTGTCAAATGAACGACCATTGTGCTCGCCTCTCACAAACATTGTCTGCACAATCAGCTGTCCTTTGTAGGCTTTCATACCCTCTACAACGTCATGCACGCAATAGTGACTATCTGTAGGCTGATCAATGAGGTGGACAGTCTCATCAAAAGCTCCATCGAGCTTCAGAATATTGTTATCCACTCGCATCAGAGCGTCATAAACAGCTGGCACCGTCATGCGGGTAGCATTGCTCAGCACGCTCACTTTCACAGCTGGAAAAAACTCGTCTCGTAAAGCCAGCGTACGGTCAATGACACGTGCGAACTCCGGATGGAGCGTCGGTTCTCCATTCCCGGCAAAAGTGATCACATCCAGGTGCTCTCCTGCTTCTTTCATTGTACGGAGCTTGGTTTCGAGCTGCTCGATGACCTCATCAGCGACAGGCAACTTACCTCCACGATGATCGGCATTCCATCCGCACTCACAATAGACGCAGTCAAACGAACAGACTTTGCCGTCAGTAGGCAGCAGGTTCACGCCGAGCGACACTCCAAGTCGACGGCTATGAATAGGTCCCATGATGTGGGTCGTATAAAGTCCTGGCTCTGCCATTTCCGAACTATGAATTATGTATTCTCAATGATGTATTATGAATCAAGACTTACTGTGAACGGCGGTTCATCTGCTTTGCCGAAGCGCCATTGCCCTTTGTGTTTGCTGCAGACTTAGTATTGCCAGCTTTTCCCTTCTGGCCAGCCTGACCCTTGTTCATAAAACTCTGCCAAGAATTATCTTTCATATTTAATTGTGTTAATAAATTCAATAAATCATATCTCCGGTATTGAAGGGGGAGTGAAACGGTCAACAATAAAATACATCGTCTCGTTCTCTTTTTATAACCCCTCACTCCCCCATTCAAACCTTTTTAGAAGACTCTTTTTTGTGGTGGCAAATATAACGCAAAAATACGAAAACTCCAAACGAAATATAAATATTTCGCATCCATGCGCTAATTAATCCTTTTTTTGCCTGTTATATTCTTCATTTAGCCACAGAAATACATACTTCTCACCACGATAGACAGTTCTTTTGTTGAAAAATAAGAATCCGAGACCACAGACAATCACTTTTGTAATCAGAAGTGTGTTTCAGCGTCTCGGACAAACAATTTAATAAGAGGAAGTATTCTAAATATTACAAAGGTTATAATTTCTCTACATCATTCCGTGTAGTACTCAACAGTCTCAAAGAAGCGATCGAGTAAGTTGTGATACTTTGGGCGCGCCAATACCTGGAAGATGTATGCATGTTCACCGTCATCGAACACAGCATATGAATAAAGAATGCCATCATCATCTTTCACAGCAGCTATCAGGCCATGCATTGTCCTAGTATCAAGATTGAGATAACCAGCATTGCTGATATCGATAGAAACCTCTTCTGCCAACTGGTACATGCCATCGAGTATCTCCTTACGGGTATGGTCCTGCAAGGAGAATGCAATGCCCAGTATAGAGAAGCCTTCGTCTGGAGTAGTAAGCATCAAGTTTGTGGCATCGTTCACCTCAATGTCCATATCATCAGGCACAGATGCAACGAGATGCATAGCACTCTTATAAAATACATTACCAGCCATAACCGAAGTGATGGTTAAGGTAAAAGCCATAAACAAGATAAGGAATTTTCTTTTCATACGGATGTTAATTAGTTGTTTTCGCGGCAAATATATATACTTTATTTTATATTTCCAAATTTTTCACACTGTTTCTAGCCCCTTTTTATCATAAAATAAGTTTCCCATATTAACACCTTATAATAGAGGTCTTCTTTAGGAGGAAAACTGCATACATATATAACAACATCCATGATTCAGACAGAACTTTGATAGTTTTTTCATTATGTCTGACAAAAAATTTGGAATTTATCAGAAAAATATGTTTATTTGTCCGAGTAAAATGCATCAAGCAAAAAAATCCATTAATCAAAATTAGATATAATATGAAACTCAAACAATTGATTCTTATCCTGAGCAGCTTATTCATAACCGTTCAGGCCGATGCACAATTAAGGGGGCTCCTCAACCGTGCACGTCAAATTGGCAACCAAGCCACAGGTGGCGCCGTCGAAGCGGTTATCAGTTCGTCTGAAAAAAAGAAAGCAGCTAAAGAATATCAAACACTTTGTGAAGCTGCTAATAAAGCCATTGAGAATCACGATCTCCGTTACTTCTGTGCTACAAACCGTCGAAATGAATTAGGATCTACCGCTTTCAAGGCTGAGATCGACAATAGCGATATGGATTACAGAATCCAGAAGTTCCTCAGCGAAGAGACCGATCTTAACAATACAGATTACATTGCCTCTGCCCGCGGACTTCTTGCCCGATCTAAAGCAGAAGAAGATATCCCTACCAGCAATTACCTTCTCAAGTGTGCGAAGATCCAGTATACCACAGAGTTGGAAAAAGTCAATCCTGAAACGCTTCCTATACTTCAGGATCTTTATAATGAAATCATTGCTTACGAAAACACCTTTACCAATGGCCGCAATAAGGGAACTGAGATCATCGAACCATCCAAGATCGAAGAAGTATTAGCTGCTCGTAAAGCGGAGGAAGAAGCTGCCAAATATGAAGCAATGGAATGGAACAATATAAAGAACTCAGAGAATACTTCTCCTTCTTCGATAGAAGCTGAAGAAGAAAAAAAACTTCCTGGAGAATATCCTGATTTCTACAATAATAGCCATGAATGGAAAGACAAGGAAAACAAAGTGATTGCTTCTGTGAATTCTGACGGAACCATTTATCGTGGCAGTCAGTATGGTGGAGGCACCAAGATTTGTCAAATTAAGAAAAATGGTGAAATATGGGTATCTGGCGAGCTCTGGGGTCAGGTTATGAAAAATAGTTATTATTATATTTATAAATACGACAGATACAGCAAAGAATACAAGGAGATGGGCACAGTCAGTCCATATAGTAATGGACGAGTAGAGTGGGAACATCAGTACATGGGTAATGCTGATCGCATTATAGACAAAAATGGGAATGAGTTAGTTCCTCATGATCGCGGCAATACCACCTTCGTACACCGCGCTGTAGCCTTCTTCCTCTACGAAAAATTCAGGCGATAAACGCGCACTTCCATCAAAAAACTCTTCGATTAGGAGCGGATGCTCCTAATCGAAGAGTTTTTTGATAAGAATTTCTAAATTAAAGATGGATATGGAATCCCAGATAAAGGTCAGAATCAAAGTCCAGACCGAAAGCGTTTCTCGAGTCATCGGTCTTAGTATGCCATGAGTGACTGTAGTTCACACCACCGAATCCAGCGACGAGCGAAATGCGTTCATTCAAAGAATATGAGACACCTGGAGTGATGAAGGCTCCTGCCTTCAGCATGTTGCCTTTTATACCATTGCTATGGGTAATGCCATAAATCAAACCGCCATCTACAAAGAAACGAAGCTGACCCATCTCAGCAAAGCTATATCGCACAAAAGGTTCAAAAGTATATGAATTAGTACCTACGCCCATTGTCCCGATCTTTGTCTCCGTTGACTGAGAACCATGGCTATATACCAGCGATGCTGCTAAAGCCAACTTTTCGTTTAGATCGTAACCAATCGTTGGAGCAAAAGTAACTGTATTATAAGTATGGTCCGACAAGTCCATCGATTCATCGGTATGATTGATTGCGATATGACCCCCTACCCATACCTGTGCAGAAACTACAGAAGTTGTACCCATCATGAGGATCATTAAGAATGCTGAAAATACTCTTTTCATATTCATATTGTTATCTGTTAAACATTTTCATAACTCAAAACAAGCTAAATACGCTGCAAATGTACATTATTTCCTATTAATAACCAAATAACTTGCTTATTTTTTACACAAAACGTAATAAATATATCATAGAGTGTCTTCCTCAGCAGGAGAAAGCATGACAGAATCTTCATTAAGTGTGCTGTCTCCATCAACTTCTTCATTATCATATTCGAAGTAATCTTCCGAGTATGATTCATCGTAAGTGAAGTCATTGTCATTCGTCTCAGAATCACCCATTTCCGAGCACAATCCGATCAGTGCAAAGATGAATGGCAAAGCCATAAAAAATGCCACACATCCGCAGCCACTCTTCTTGAGTTGTGATGGATTTTTATTTCCATCCTCAGGAAGACTTAAAGTCGGATACGTCATCTTGGACTGCTCCACTTTGGGTTGTTCCGACTTAGGTCGCTCCACTTTAGGTTGTTCAGCCTTAGTATGAACGGGGCGACTACGACGTGCTTCTGGTTGGCGCACAGGATCCACATCGTTGCGCTCAGCTCGATGTACGTGAGGCTCTTCCACAGCATGGTGCAGAAGTGCCTCGTCATGTTTCTTCGGATTGGTGCAGTACCAACCGCCGCGTTCTTCTTTGTTGTATCGGCGACTTCCTTCTGATTTATCGTATGGCATAATTATATGAATATTTGATTATTACATAAAATCTCGATCAAAGATATACACTCCGACATAGTCCTTCAAGTGGAAGAAAAAATTGCCCATACCATTCTGCGAATCGGAGATTAGCAACAGCGTCTGCCTTCCATCGGCCAGTCGTGGACCTAGACACATGCCTTCAAAATTGGCCAGGGTGCGCCTAAATAGGCTGAACTTAGTCTTGAACTCCACTAACAATTCTTTCTTAACCACCAACTCATCAGGCACTTCAGTCATCGGAGTATCGAGCGAGACGGGTTTCTCCCCGGCCAGATCCACCACATAGATCTTGTGATTAACAAATGATCCGAACTTCTTCTTCGGGCTATAGCCTTCTCGCTCCAACACCAGTAGCTTTCCATTGTCCAAAGCTAACATCGAAGACACGCCATGAACGCCACGGGCCTTGCTGTGGTCTTTTGAGGGTTCGTCAACCCGATAGACATACGAGAGCGAAGGCTTGAGCTGATCGTCGAACGAAAGCAGACGCAATCGAATCTGAGAAGTTTCTCCCCTATCAGCTGGCAACATTCCTTCAGTAGTGGTCCAAAACCGATGCTGCTTTGCATTGTAAGTCAGAGCCTCAAAACCCAAGTTCGGTGCAATCTGAGAGCGTCCCATACTCTCTGGCACGGCCAATTTTCTGCCTGTAGGTTTGCCCTCTAGGTCATACTCCACGATATCCTGATAAGCCTCACCGGATACAAAGACGGTATTCGCCATAGGATAATAACAGGCACCTTCGCAGTCGCGCATCACGCCCGCTCCTTCGCTCCTTCGTTGCACCATGCCAGCAGGTTCGGTCAGTTCTGCATAAGTCACCTTACCCGTCAGGTCATCTATCTGTAGCGACAACAGCTTATAGCCATCGGTCGGATCCTTATCATCCACGATCGCATAGACATTCTCTTCGACGGGAGCAATAGCGCTATAGTTGCCCGGTGTTATACCCCAGATTCCCAGGGCTATCTGCGTAATAATCTTCGGCACTTTAATTCAAGTTTCTGATAGCTTCGCGCGTTTCTTCTATCGATAAATTAGCGCGTTTGATAGCACGGATCTTACTTCTAATCTCCACACCCTTATCCTTACTGCGGTTTGCCTTGTTTCCTGCGGGAGTGATTCCCAACTGCGTATTCAGGAAACGTGAGATGCTGGTAGCATTGGCATAACCGATGGCCTGAGCCAACTGTTCAGTCGTATAATCTGGGTGCAAAGCTCGGAAATCCATCACCTGTTTGGTGCGATATTTCACGACCAACTCCTTAAGAGTCAGTCCTAATTCGATCGACAAAGCATTCGACAACTTACGTTCATCGAGCGCCAAATATTCAGCCACCTCTTTACACTCAATATACTTGGTCGTAAAGAGCGCCTCAGCCACTGCATTCACTAAAGGCGATGACGTAAAAGTCTCAAGTTTCTCAGGATCGAAAAGAAGAACTTCTTCTAACGTCGTAAAAGGGGCAAATGGTTTTTGCATGTATGAAAAATCAACTTATTAAGGTTTTATTTATTAATGATATTAGCTCACAAACCTAAAACCATTACACCGCGTACACGATGTAACGATCCAGTCTTTTATTCCATTACACCACGTACACGATGTAATGATTAGCTCTTTTGCACCATCACACCACGTACACGGTGTAACGGTCAGCTCTTTCATACCATTACACCACGTACATGGTGTAATGGTCGGTTCTTCAATACCATCACATCGCGTACGTGGTGTAATGGTTTGAAATCTTTATTTTCTAATAAAATGCCGGAAGTCTGATCCTACGGTTCCTTTCTGAAATGTAGTTCCGAGCCTCTGCCATTCCATCTCATTCTTAGTGAGTTTCACTATCTTGAATGCTTCTCCAGAGTAATCGGACATATGCGGATTAAGAGTCAGTATATCCTTTTCTTCTCCGGATGTTGTCATCATTGATCCGACAATGTATGTTTGTTGGACATCATGATCTCCCGCAAACACATCATATATATGTATATAGGCATATCCATCAGTGCTGAATGTCCAAGTTAATCCTCCATCTGGAGCATAATATGGATAGTCGGAATATTCTTCCACCCAAGTCCCAATGATGTTCTGCTCATTGATCTCAATGTCATCCTTGTCACAAGACGAAAAGGTAACGCCAGCAAATAACACTACTGCAATACTTCCAACGAAATTAAGAGTCTTCATTTCTTCTAGTTTTAGATTATTATTATACGTCTTTATATAATAGACAATCTATGAAGGAAAATCATTACCTGTAATCTGAGTTTTTTCAAGGATTCAACGTAATACCGCAACATTTGTTCCGACTCTAATCCGCACATCTGGGTGAAGGGCACTTTCCATCGAGCGAACATATTAAAACTCACTAACTTCCGACCGTATAGCGAGTAGGATCTATTCACAAGTTAGTAAATAAAGAACTAATAATTGTGGAATGGGCTGCATCGTGGGCAAAAATCTTTGACCAAGGCAACTCCGAGGTTATTTTCCAAACAGGTCTCTATGAGAACCTGTATTAGTCAAATGCAAGATGAGTTCATCATCAAACTGTTGCCTCGCAAGAAAAAAGGACCTAAAGGATAACAACCTCTGTAGTGAGCTCTCTTACACCTCCACAACGGAGTTCCGGAGTGTTTATGCGTACATCGCAATCAACGACTGCAACACTACCTAAGGTCGTACGAAAAACATTCTCATCATGCATATCGCTCAAGTATATCTCTGGAGTTGCATAAGTCCAGTTGCGAGGGTTGACAAGCTGAAATCCCATTCGTTGCATAAACTCTGCTATTTCGCCATCAGTCATTCGCGAACCTTCAACGAAATGCTGTTCTGCAATGATTCGAAAACGACCATCTTCATCTCTGCCAAAGCCAAGGACAGACAGTTTTGTCTCTGGGAAAATAGCATTGTGCAATGAGATGCGATCCAGGCCTAGGATTGGCTCGATGTAGTAGTCAAGACCTATGGATTTGACAAGAGTAGAACCATGATCATAGACATGAGCCTCGCCACCCTCAGCAATCTGAGTACCCATAAATTGAGTCAGAGAATCCTCTACATTATCTATCCAGCACCCAGAAACCTTAGCCCATCGCTCTATTGTCAGAGCTTGCGCCTCTCCGCGTTTGCATTGTCTTTTGAAGTCACTATCCCCTTCAAAGACTGTATCTGTGCTATTTTTTGCTCCCGCGAGTAAGGATGCAACGACATGCGCATGACCTCCCGCTGAACAGCCATACTGTTCTGCCGGTGAAAAGCGTTGATATAGAAGCTTTCCACATATGAATTTGTCTGCATATCCATCAAGTTTTGCCAGACCTTCAGGCGTAAACCCTCCTGTGATAATAGCATTAATTTGTGCCCAAAAATCTGAATTGTTCATAGTTATAAATTCTAAGTTAGACTCTATTCTTCATGTGAAATAATATAGAGAGTCTTCGCTAAGATAAGGTTATAGATAATAGGTATAAATATACGAAAACAAAATGACCTATATGCTCCTATATTATTATAAAGAGCATATAGGCCAATATATAGCTAAAATTACTTAGCGAGAGCCTGAGCAACAGCTACTGCAACAGCAACGGTACAACCTACCATTGGGTTGTTACCAATGCCGAGGAAGCCCATCATCTCAACGTGTGCAGGTACTGATGAAGAACCAGCGAACTGAGCGTCAGAGTGCATACGACCGAGTGTGTCGGTCATACCGTAAGAAGCAGGACCGGCAGCCATGTTGTCTGGGTGGAGTGTCCGACCTGTGCCCCCACCAGAAGCTACTGAGAAGTATG
>JAZUIL010000055.1:0-22807 GCA_045642245.1 Bacteroidales bacterium | reverse complement strand
GCCAAATCACAGAAATCCTTAATGATCAGATTTGCTGGCATTTTTGGTGCAGGCTTAACTACAGGTTTCTGCTCTTGAGGCTTTTCTTCCTTCTCTTTGCGAGCTTCTTCTTTGACCTGTGGGGTAGTGGTAGGTTCTGCGGTCTTGTTTTCTACTGCTGGAGCAACCTCTGCAGGTGTCTCCACTTTTTTGATCTCTTCTTTTTCCACCGGGGCAACGACCTTCTTGCGGGAGCGGGAAGTCCTTTTCTTAGGAGCCGCATCAACCTTAGGTGCATCGTTTTCTGCCTGTACGGGTGCTTCAACGGTGGTGTCTTTCAGATTGTTTTTTTTCATTAAAAAATACTAGCTTAAAAGCTCCTCGATATACTGTCTCGAATTGCTGAGACGTGGTATCTTGAGTTGTCCGCCGAGCTTGCCTTTCTTCTGCGCCAGCCACTGATCGAAACGACCGGTAGGGGCGATGTGCAGTTCGAGGCGGTCAAGAAATAATCCTTTATATCGTTTAGCTTCGTAATCAGAATTAACCTCCTGAAGATGTTGGTCGAGGAGGTCTGCAAATTGTTTTGCGTCTGCAGGCTTTTTAGTGAACTCGATGACCCATGTGTGATGAGCCTTCTTACCGTCACTGGCAAAAGTAGGAGCCGCAGTATAGTCTTTGATTTGTGCACCGGTTTCTTTGCAGGTGAGGGTAAGAGCCTCGTCTGCATTGCTTACCATAAGTTCCTCACCAAATGCATTGATAAACGCTTTGGTTCGACCGGTAATATGGAACTTATACGGATTGCGCTGAGTGAATTTTACAGTGTCACCAATGATGTAACGCCAGAGACCTGGAGTAGTGATCACCATGGCGTAGTTACAGCCGATTTCGACCTCTTCGAGTGGGATGGCATGTCTATGCTCCACATCTTCGAACTCGTCCATCGGAATGAACTCGTAGAAGATACGGTTGTCAATGATAAGCTGCAAGGCGCTGTCGTCCCATGAAGACTGGATGCCGAAGAATCCCTCAGAGGCGTTGTAAGTCTCGAGGTAATGCATCTTGTCAGATGGAATGAGAAGCTGGTATTGCTCACGATAAGGAGTAAACGCGATACCGCCATGGAAGAATACCTCCAGATTTGGCCAGACTTCAGTGATGTCTTTCTTTCCGGTTTCTGCCAGGATATTCTTCAATACCCCCATCATCCAGGAAGGAACACCACTAAGGTTCGTGACGTTTATGTCCTTTGTCGATTCGCACAATGCACGCAACTTGGCTTCCCATTCGTTCATCAATGCCACTTCCTTTGACGGAACACGGAAATGATTGACCAATGGATGAACATTCTTGATCAACGTAGCAGAGAGATCTCCAGCCTTGATTCCCTTTGGCAGGTTTTCGTCTGCAAACGATCCGCCAAGGATAAGTCCTTTGCCTTCCCAGATGCGCGAAGAGGGGTTGAGCGCCTGGTAGATGACCATGCAGTCGGTGCCGCCACGGTAATGAGTGTACTTAAGAGCATAGTCAGTGACAGGGATGTATTTCGACTTATCACTTGTCGTACCCGATGACTTGGCAAACCAGCGACAGAGACCTGGCCACAGGACGCTTTCTTCGCCTTGCAGCATACGCTCTATCCATGGTTTCTGTTCGTCATAAGTAGACAATGGTACGCGTTTAGAGAAGGCTTCATAGCTGACTGATGTCTTCGTAGCATCGGCGAACATGCCATCAAAGCCATATTCGCGACCGAATGCCGTATCAGCAGCATGCGCCACCAGCCATGAAAGCTGGTGGTGCTGTATTTGTGAAGCTTCCGTAGCGTAGCGCAATATCTGCTTATAGCGACGCAGGAATGCCAATTTATAAATCAGTCGGGTCTTGTTCATTAAGTCTTACGCTTTGCGGAAACCTCTGCGACGAGGCTTGCTCTCATTGTCTGCAGGAACTGCATTCTCTGCGGCTTCGATGATTGCGAGACAGTCTTCGTATGAAAGAGCGTTAAGATCCTTATTACGTGGCAACTTGTAGTTCTTACCTCCCTTAGCAAGGTATGGACCGAAACGGCCATTGAGCATCTGCAGGTCGGCATCTTCCTCGAAGGTACGGAGCACACGCTTGCGGTCTTCCTCTCGTTTGCTCTCGATGAGGCCGATAGCCTCTTCAAGGGTGATGCTGAGCGGATCATACTGCTTAGGAATAGAGACATAGCTGCCATTGTGGCGAACGTATGGCCCGAACTTACCTACACCGATGGTGATGACATTGTCTTCAAACTCACCGAGATCCTTTGGAAGATCGAAGAGCTTGAGAGCTTCCTCAAGGGTAAGACTTGCCATCTTCTGACCTTTCTTAAGAGCAGCGAACTGTGGCTTCTCTACCTCATCAGTGCCACCGATCTGAACGACAGGACCGAAACGGCCAATCTTGACTGCTACGGTTCGTCCTGATGCAGGATCTGTACCAAGGACACGTTCACCGGCCTTGCGGTCAGCACGCTCCTCAAGAGCATCGGTTACCAATGGATGGAAGACACCGTAGAAGCTGTTGATACACTGGCTCCACTGTTCCTGACCTTCAGCAATCTTATCGAATTCGCCTTCGACAGTAGCGGTGAAGTTGTAAGACATAATGTCTGGGAAATGAACCGCAAGGAAGTCGTTGACTACGATACCGATGTCTGTAGGTACAAGCTTACCTTTCTCGTTAGCGTAGGTCTCTGTCTGTGTAGAACTTGCAATCTTTCCGTTCTTCGGATTGAGGCGAAGACGGGTAATCTGACGCTTCTCGGCAGGTGCATCGCTCTTAGCTACATACTCACGAGCCTGAATGGTGCTGATGGTAGGAGCGTAGGTTGATGGACGACCGATACCGAGTTCCTCCATCTTCTTAACCAACGAAGCTTCAGTGTAGCGCAATGGATGCTGTGTGAAACGCTGTACAGCGTCAGCGCTATCGAGCTGAAGCGCCATGCCATTCTGGAGCTGTGGCAGACGGCCTTCGCCTGCATTCTCGTCCTGCTCGTCATCGTTGCTCTCGTAGTAAACCTTGAGGAAGCCGTCGAACTTGATGACCTCGCCGGTAGCAACGAACTTAAGTTCATCCTCGCCTGAAATATTGATTTCGGCTACGGTCTTCTCGATGAGTGCATCTGCCATCTGGCTGGCAATCGTACGCTTCCAGATAAGCTCGTAGAGATGCTGCTCGGCAGCAGAACCATCGATACTTGTATTATTCATATAAGTAGGACGGATAGCCTCGTGAGCTTCCTGTGCACCCTTTGAGTTGGTGGTGTAATTGCGAGTGTGCAGATATTCCTTACCCATAGTGCCAAGGATCTGCTCCTTAGAAGCACCGAGACAGAGAGTAGAGAGGTTGACGCTATCGGTACGCATGTAGGTGATAAGACCTGCTTCGTAGAGGCGCTGAGCAATGCTCATGGTCTGGCTGACGGTAAAGTGCAGCTTACGTGCAGCCTCCTGCTGGAGTGTAGAAGTGGTGAAAGGAGGTGCAGGTACGCGATGCAGAGGCTTCTGGCTTACCTCATTGACCGAATACTGAGCCTTGGCAGCCTTCTGAAGGAAAGCCTCAGCTTCGTCCTGTGTCTTGAATCGCTGGTTGAGCTCTGCATTGAACGTAACGATCTGACCATTTGCATCAGTGGTAGCGAAGGTGCCGACTACACGATAGCTCTGTTCGGTCTTGAAGTTCTCAATCTCACGCTCACGCTCTACGATGAGGCGTACGGCTACTGACTGTACGCGACCTGCAGAGAGTGCAGGCTTGACTTTACGCCAGAGGATAGGAGAGAGCTCGAAGCCTACGATACGATCGAGGACACGACGGGCCTGCTGTGCATTTACCAATCCCATATCGATGGTACGAGGATTCTCGATAGCGGCAAGGATAGCTGACTTGGTGATCTCGTGGAATACAATACGACGTGTATTCTTTGGATCGAGACCTAATACTTCGCTCAGGTGCCAGCTGATTGCTTCTCCTTCGCGGTCTTCATCGGATGCCAACCAAACCATATCGGCTTTCTTGGCGGCCTTCTTCAGGTCATTTACCAGGTCTTTCTTATCTTCTGGAATCTCGTAGATTGGCTGGAACTGATTGTCGAGGTCGATGCTGAAATCGTGGCGCTTCAGGTCACGAATATGACCGTAACTAGAGGTTACTTTATAGTCACTTCCAAGAAATTTCTCAATGGTCTTGGCCTTGGCAGGAGACTCGACGATTACTAAATTCATATCTTATGTCGTAGTTAATGGGTGGTACAAAATTGCTTTTTGCAGTCTTGTATGCTTTTAAGCGGCCGCAAAGATAAAGAGAAAAAACGGAATAACACACATTTTAAATATATTTTATATATAATAATGTGTAAAATCTAGTTTTTGACAAGCCTATAAGATAAAATTAACCTTATTTGACCTTGATTAATGATATTCGAGACCTCAAAAGGATTTATAAAAGGGTATTTATTGAATTGCGAAACCACCAATTGAAATCAAGATGTACCTTCATGGATGTGTAAAGGTACCAACTGAAATCAAGATGTACCTTCATAGATGTGTGAAGGTATCAATTGAAAACAAAAAGTACCTTCCGATTTCTCGAAAGGTACTATAGAGATTCATATAATGCTTTTGAGCCATTATAAGCAAATAGAAGGCAAGCTGGCATGACCATCCTTGATGGCACGGATTGCATAGAAGAAATTATCCTTGCTAATCGGAAGCTTGACCTGCTGCTTCTCGTTCTTGGTAGCTGCAGGACAATTCTGATAGATCTGCCATACGGATTGATCGGTCTCACGATAGAGTACCTGATAGCTGACGGTCTCGTCTATACTGCCATCTGCCTTCAGGACAGGATCCCAATCGAGGATGGTATAGTTGCTCAACGCGTTTGCATTTGCGATGCTTGTACCCTTTGGCTGAGTAGGAGCCTGTGCAAGGTTCATCACAGCTGCCAGGTTGACCTGGATGTTCTTAATAAGATATGGTACGCATACGCCCGCGGGAACGTCGCCGTACTTGATACCATTCTCTTCGCGAACTACCTGATGTGTGCGATCATAGTTCTCGTAGTATTCGCACATACGGATGGCTGGATAACCATTCTTGAGGAATGGCGTATGATCACCACCACGACGATAACGGTCATTGCGATAGATGAGCTTCACCTCGTGAGTAGGAACGTAGCTCTCAGCCATCTCCTTGATGTAACGGGCCAACTGACGTGCATCGCTGTCTTCGCCGTTAGGACTATCTGAGAAGCAACGAACCATATTGGTAGTCATGAGACCTGTCTCACTGGCCTCTGCATTGCCGATCATATCGTTGTTGAGAACGGCAATCACTGGCCAGTTCTTCTCCTTGGCTACGTTGGCCATATGACCTGCACCGAGCAAACCATGTTCCTCACCGCTTACGAAGATACACTTGACCGTCTGCTGGAGAGGTACCTGTGAGAGGAGGCGAACCGTCTCAAGCAGACAGCTTACGCCGCTGCCATCATCGTTAGCACCAGGAGCGTAGGTCTCGCCATCTGAATTGTCATTGACACGTGTATCGACGTGAGCCAGCATGATGATCTCTTTCGATCCATCAGTACCAGGCAAGGTCACCATGACGTTAGGAAGGTTTACCTCTCGGCCAAGACGGCTCTTAGGACCACCTGTATCATAACGTACGATCTCGACAATAGGCTTTGGACGATTAGCTGGTGCAGCATCAGCATAACGCTTGCAACGAGCTTCCAGATACTTCACAGCGGCACCTAATCCTTTCTTCGCATCCGTCTGTGTACTGAGGTTGTGACGGGTACCGAAAGAGATGAGTTCCTGAATGTATACGTTGATACTATCTGCACTGACACCAGACAGCGTCTCGGTGATGACAGGATCAATGGTAACAGAAGCTTTCATCGTGGTGACAGACGCCAGAAGCATCGCACCCGCTAAGGCCATTTTGAAGGGGCTTTTCATAATCTGTTTTTTATTTTTCCATCAAAAGAAATCAAAGAGAATCCATTAGGCTAAATATTATCTTTATTTTGGCATGATTCTACAAAGATCTGATTTCTTCTGATTTCTTTGATGGAGGATAATACTATTCTGTTGGAGGTATGTTTACCACTTCTGTGTGTGAACCTTCTCCCATTGCAGCTTCTCGGTGTCGTAAGGCTTACGCTCTTCACCGATGTGACCGATAGCCAGGATGTTGAGGACTTCATACTCTGCAGGAATCTCAAGGATCTGACGTACAGAATATGGAGCTGGCACACCCTCTGCATTCTCTCGCATTCGCATCTGACACCATACGCTACCAAGACCGAGGTCGGTACACTGCAACTGCATCTGGATGCTTGCTATTGAAAGATCTTCGATCCAGGTATCAGAATCCTCAGGATTAGCTACAAGTGCGATTGCAAGCGCTGCATTTGCGATCTGAGAGGTTCCCATGCTACGTGTCTCACTCAGCGCTTTGAGTTTCTCTGGTTCATCGACCACTATAAAGTGCCAAGGATTCTTACGCTTACCCGCAGGAGCCATGAGGCCAGCCTCGAGGATGAGGCGTACGTGCTCAGGATCGATAGGTTCACCAGTATATTTGCGGATGCTGCGACGATGGCGCATCAGTTCGTGAAAGTTCTCCATCACTTAATGTTTATCATTTAATATTTACTATTTACGGAATCATTTCTTAAACTGATTCAGCATATTCTGCACAGCCTCTGCATTCTTCTTGAACTCCGGATTGCCAGTGTTCTGAGCCAGATTATTCCAGAGGTTGAGTGCGAGAGAGAGGTTACGCTGTGCATCTCCATAACGGCGGATGGTCTTTTCGCACTGTACCTGTCCACACTTCGTATGGATCATGGCCATATCTGCGATGAGCTGTGGATCAAGGCGCATATTATTGAGGACACCGAACTGACGGATCACCTTCTCATAGGTACCACACTCAGCCATGAGTCCCTTGCTCTTATGCTGCATGTCACCCAATTCGAGAGCTGCATTGATGATGAAGTGGATCACACGGCCGTCACGAGGATAAGCCTTGAAACAGTCAGTAGCCAGATCCATATTGCTACGGAGCAGGATGCTGAGATCATGCTGTGTCTTATTCTGCTTGCGGTAGTACATGCCGAGCATGTGGTTGGTCACACTGAGTGTAAGACGAGTGATGAGGCCGTTCTGTGACATGTAGCCAGGCTTGTTCTCATTCTTCGCTGTCTCTTCATCCTGACGCTTGACAGCGGCTAACTGACGCATCTGACGGATCTGAGCCTCAGTATATGCCTCATAGCTCTCTTCTTCATGACCGAGGTGATTCTGGAGTTCACCGATGGTCTGATAATAGTTGCAGAGACGTAACTGAAGTGCCAAATCGTTCTCTTCGTCGCGCTCAGCGTTGGCATTGATTCCCTCGATATATGCAGAGATCAATGAGAGGGTAGCCTCAGAATAGTTGGTAAACTGTTCCTGCAACTGCTGAGGCATCTGATAATAGAGTTTGCTGAGGTCGATGTGCTGGTCAATGATGCGAGTGCCAAGTTCCTCAGCGCGGAGGCTGTCTGCTTCGGTGATCTCTGCTTCATTCTGAGCCTGCTTCTGAGCCAGAGTGGCAATCTGAGCCTGTTCTACCTTGATGATAGCTTCGAAGATCAGCGTGATAGCCTTAGGCTGAGCCATCTCCTGACAGATCTTCAGACAGAGCCAGTACTGACGGATCTGCTCATCGCTGATGGTGGCAGGATCAGCCTGCTGGAGTGGTGGCATGAGATAGTTCAAAGCACCGATGAAAGTCTGCTGAGCCTGTGTCTCATGAGTCTTAGCCTCTTCTTCATTCTTCATAGCGTGCGCCTGCTGAGCCAGGATTCGCTCGTTCTGAGCAATACGAAGCTTAGCGACACCGAGCAATACGGTGATGTCCTGTTCGCCATTCTGGATGAGTCCACCTACGATCTGATGCAAGCGCTCGATGACAGGACGCTGGAGCTTAGGATCAGAGATAATGGCTACACAGTCATTGAGCAGAAGGAGAAGGAGCTTACGCAGGTTTACCTTCTCGCTCTGTACGAGAGGCAGGTCAAAGATACAGTTCTTAACGTAATCAGGACCATCTTTGAGACCATTACCCATGGTGAGGGTAGCCAGTCGCAGAGGTTCGCCTTCTACTTCGCTGATATATTCTGCAGCAGCTGCAGCCTCGTCACCATCGAGCAGGAGGTGCATCGTCTGGATACCGCGTACAGGATCGTTGATGTCGCAATTCTGCAAGAGGTGATAGCCGATGTCGCTAGCACAGGCTTTGTAGCTTCCTTCACCTATGAGCTTCTGCAGCATCACGCGGATAGGAGGAAAGTTGAAGTCATAAAGGAGTGTGTCATTGCCAAGACCACGGGTAACGAAAAGATCGAAACCAAGTTCTGTACGGAGTGATTCGAAGACCTCAGCCTTGAATTCTTCACCGATCAGCGTCTCGAGATCCTTTGCACGAAGTCCGTTGACAGCACTGATGATATAGCGGAAAGGCTCTGCTACCTGATCTTCGCCAAATGCAGGTGCAGCTACCTCAATAAAAAAGTCATAAAGTATCTTAGCGTCAGCTTCTGTGACGTCCTGAGTCTTCTCACATACAGCCTTTACCTTTTCGATAAGCTCTGGCTGAAGAGAAGCCTTGAATTCTTCGATAGTCATTTATTTGAAATATGAATTATAGATTAGATTCTCAGTTATCAATTCTCAATTCTCAATTATGCTCACAGCATATCGCATTCCTGCAGCCACAACGTAGCACAAGCATCACTTGGCATACGCCAGTCACCACGAGGAGAGATGCTGACAGTACCTACCTTAGGACCGTCTGGTAAGCAAGAACGCTTGAACTGCTGCTGGAAGAAGCGACGGAAGAAAGTTCGCATCCACTTCTTGATGGTAGCGTCATCATAGCTTCCTTCGCGGCAAGAAGCATATTTCTCATTCTGGAAGGCTTCTTTGGCCAACATGAATATCTTACGAGGAGAAGCACCGAAACGGAATGAGTGGTAGAGGAAGAAGTCATGCAACTCGTATGGACCTACGAGATCCTCTGTCTTCTGAGCGATATCTCCCTTTTCGTCGGTAGGAATGAGTTCTGGAGAGATAGGAGTGTCGATGACATCGAACAGGATCTCTGCTGCCGAGCGGTCCTCTGCATTCTTGCCATCACCTTGTTCCTGTTGCATCTTTCCAGCCACGTATTTGACAAGGTACTTGACCAATGTCTTCGGGATCGACGTATTGACAGCATACATTGACATATGGTCACCGTTGTAGGTACACCAGCCGAGACAGAGCTCAGAGAGGTCTCCCGTACCGATGACAATACCATTATACTGATTAGATGCATCCATGAGGATCTGTGTACGTTCACGAGCCTGGCAGTTCTCATAAGTCACGTCGTGTACAGATGAGTCGATACCAAGATCCTGGAAGTGCTGATTGACCGATGGTACGATGCTGATCTCCTTGAGCGTGATGCCAAGCGCCTTCATCAGACCGATCGAATTGTTATAGGTACGTCCAGAGGTGCCAAAACCTGGCATAGTGATACCGATGATTCGTTTGCGGTCCCATCCAAGCTTGTCGAAGGCCTGTACGGTGACAAGCAGAGCCAACGTACTGTCCAATCCACCAGAGATGCCGATGATAGCCGACTGGCATTTGATGTGGTTAAGACGTGTAACAAGGCCTTGAACCTGTATGTTGAAAATCTCAGAACAGCGCTCCTCCATGTCATCATCGTTTGAAGGAACGAAAGGACGTGGAGCAACGTAACGATGGAGATCTGAGGCAAAATCAGGAGCAGTCAGTTTCGTCAGGCCAACAGTATAGAACCCGTGTTGAGTAGGCTCATAGATGCGACGGAACTCGCCATAGACCTGCTGCTCATTCTGCACACCCATTTGAGGCTGTAGCTGAGTAAACGTGGTCTGCTGGCGGCGAAGGACGTTGAGCTTCTCAATGTCGACATCACGTACCAGAAGGCTTGACTCCAGCTTGAAGCGTTCACTCTCACCCAGGAGAGCTCCATTCTCTGCGATGAGACCCTTACCGGCAAAGACAAGGTCGGTAGACGATTCGCCGAAACCAGCACTTGCATAGACATAAGCGCAAACCAGACGACCTGACTGAGCCTGGATCATGCGACGCAGATAAGCATGTTTGCCGAGTACTTCGTCACTGCAAGAGAGATTGACGATGACATTCGCTCCGGCAAGCGCCATACGGTTTGATGGCGGGATAGGTACCCAAAGATCCTCGCAGATCTCGATACCTAACGTAGCTCCTTCAAAGTCGAACAGGAGATTCTGTCCGAAAAGGATATTATCGTAATGCTTGTCTGCAAGTGCACCAAGGCTGATCTTAGCACCAGCTGCTACCTCAGCACCGCTGGCAAACCATCTGGCCTCGTAGAACTCAGCGTAGTTAGGCAGATAGACTTTTGGTACGATACCAACGATGTTGCCATCGCCAAGCAGGACTGCACAGTTGTACAGACGGTTCTGATAGGCGAGAGGACAGCCTACGATGATGGCCATGTCGATGCCACGTGTGGCTTCTGCCATGTGTTTCAACGCTTCACGCGCACCTTTGATGAGAGGCTCGTGATGGAAGAGATCTGCACAGGTATAACCAGTGAGAGAAAGCTCTGGGAAGGCGAGGAGCTGTACTCCTTGCTCATGAGCCTCTCGCATCAGTTGGATATGCTGTTTGAGATTATACTCTACGTCTGCTACTTTTACCGTAGGAATAGCGGTAGCGACACGTAACAGACCATAATCTTCAGTGATTTTCTTAGCTTTTGCCATTGATTTTTCCTTTTTATTTCGGAATATTTTTATCTCCATCAAAAGAAATCAAAGAAAACCAATTCCTATGGTTTCTAAATCTGATTTCTTTTGATTTCTTTGATGGATAAAATTTCTGATAGGGGGCAATACTTACTTTCTGGTTCTTCTCTTTGAAGCAGTCTTCTTCGCTCCTGGACGCTGATTCTTCGCCTTGGAGTTGACACCCTCTACACGGCGAGTCTTGACATTCATGAGCTTCTGCTTGTCACCGGCAAACACTTCGTCGAAGGTCTTAGCCTTCTTCAGCTCATTGGTCTGGCTGATCTTCGCATTAAGCGCTTTCTGAGTCGCCTGTACAGCTTCGTTCTTAGCTTGCTTGTCTGCACTTGAATGTCCACGCGTCTTGATAGCCTGCGCCTGGATCGCTTCATCGCGCAACTGGCTCAAAGACTTCTTTCTGATGGCCATCTGCTGGCTCAGAGTCATATTCTTGCCAGTCTTGGCGCTCTTACCGCCTTTGCTACCTTTCTTGCCTTGACGGAGAAGCTTGCTCTTAGGATTCATCTTAAGACTCTCCAGACGCTCCTCCTTGATCATGTTATGCTCTACCCACCAAGGCGTACGTTCTGCCTGTTCGATGAGGACGTCCTTGCTGATGGCATTAGCAAGGGGATTGGATGGATCGACTTTCTGTCCGTCGACTGTCACAATGTCACGCTGAGTGTCAATCTGCATACCGATGCGAGCTGGCTTACCATTGACTTCCACGCGTCCGCTTTCGATGACCGCATCGACCTCTCTACGGCTGCAGACACCAGCTTCGCCTAAATATTTGTTGATTCGTTCTAATTTTTCCATATTGTCGTATTCTTTATTATCGTTTGACGTTTACCTAAAACTCTGCTAAAAACGTGCCAGAATAGGATTTTTCAAAGGTTTAGGAGTCCTTTTTGGTAAAAAACGCTGCAAAGATACACATTATATTTCAAAAATTACTATCTTTGTCGCGAAAAATAACTTGAAATGAAGAAAAAAATAATCATATTTGCGGCTTTTGTACTCTTTTTTGTACTCTTGACCCTAATATTTATGTTCGCGTATGCGGACAATTATAGTCAATATGGTTTTTATGACAAGCTCAAAGTGATTGGCTACAGCCTTCCACAGAGCCTGTCTGTCACCGCTTGGATCATGCTGCCAGCTTTTGCTGTCGGTATCATTTATGTATGGATCAGAGGCGGCTGGCATCGTCATTTTATGATCTGGTATCTTACGTTAGTGTTTGTCCCGATATTACTGCTGACGTGCATAGATATGGTTCTCTATGGTTTCTGGGGATTCCGACTTGATACGACGCCACTTGTCTATATTCTTGACGATCCGATGGCCGCTCTGGCCGAATCTCCCGTATGGGCGCCATTTGCCAGCACCATCCTTGTCGCATTTTTTGCCTGGCTGATCTATAAGGTCATGGGTATGGTCTATCCACCTCGCAGACGTGGAGAATCAAGCCAGATGAGCCGTGGCGCAGAACAGGTCAGAGAAGGCTGGCTCAATGTCGCGATGACTGTCGGTTGCTGGATTTTGGCATGGGGAGGAATCGGAAGTTTCAGCTATGGCATGGAGAGCGCTTATCATAGTGATCAGATGCCGCTCAATCATGCTGCCACCAATCCGGTATATAGTTTCTTTCATTCTCTGCGTCAGCAACGTACACCACTTTCTGAGCAATATAGATTCATGTCTGATGAAGAGGCTTCACAGGCTTATGCAGAACTTGAGAATGGCGTTTTGAACGTGGTTCCTGATTCAACTTTTGTGCCACTTGATACACTACATCTTTTAAGGACAAATCATCCAAATATCCTCCTGATTCTTTTCGAGAGTTTCAGTGGTTCTACCAGCCATTATCTCTATCCTGAGGCAGATAGTCTGATCATGCCGAACTTTGATAAGGCGATGGAAGAAGGCGTGGCATTTACTAATTTCTATGCCAATTCATTCCGAACGGAAAGAGGCATGGTTTCAGTCCTTTCCGGTTATCCGGGACAGCCAACTTTCTCTTTGATGACTGATACGGTCCGTACGGCTAAGATTCCTTATTTGAGCCGTGCATTATTCGATCAGGGAGGCTACGAACCAGCGTTTATTCATGGCGGAGATGCCACGTTCTGTGGCCTGTCTCAGTACATGCATCATGGTGCAGTACAGAAGGTGATCGGCAAGGAGCATTTTCCGGAGGATGTACAGGATTGTCAGTGGGGTGTTCATGACGAACATATGTTCGATTTCGTTCATAAGGAAATGTCTGAAGATCAAAACTTTTTCAAGGTTTTCCTGACGCTCTCCAGTCATGAGCCTTTTGAGGTTCCATACAACCAGTTCCCAGATGATCCATACCTTAACAGTGTGGCCTATACAGACCATTGTTTCGGTGAGTTTATGGAGCAGATAAAGGCTGACACAGCCGTCTGGAATAACCTCCTTATCATCGGTATGCCAGACCACTGTTATGCACAGTATCCTGCAGGCGTCCAGCAGCATGATCCACGTCGTTACCATATCCCGATGTTCTGGACAGGAGGAGCAGTCAATGGCCATCGTGAGATCACTACCATGGGACAGCAGATTGACCTGGCAACCACACTTCTCTCGCAGCTCGGCTATAAGCATGAGGCTTTCAATTTCTCACATGATATGTTAAGTTCCGAAGCTCCTCATTTCGCATTCTACGCTTGGCCGGATGGCTTCGGTCTTCTTTCCGAAACGGCATCTTATGTGCAGGATAATAACTATGATGGACATCCTCTGCAGGGATCGGAAGATCCTGATGGAAAAGCACAGCGTTTAGGCAAGGCTTTCTTACAGAAACTCTACGATGATCTGTCAAAGCGATAAAATCGGCATTTTTTTGTAAAAAATGAGCGAAAAATTTGGAATCTCCGAATATTGTGGCTATATTTGCAGCGCTTGAAACCAGAAATAGCACTCAATTTGTATGTTCGGGATGTAGCTCAGTTGGTTAGAGTACACGTCTGGGGGGCGCGAGGTCGCCCGTTCGAATCGGGTCATCCCGACAAAAATAAATTACAAATTATCAGGTGATTGGTTTTCATATGAAGATCAATCACTTTTTTGTTTTTCTAGATCACCTGATTGTTTTAATATAACTCACTTGATTGTTTTTTAATATAACTTAATATCATGCGAAAATTCTTTTTTCTTATTCTCATGGCCATGACTGTCATGGCAGCTAAGGCGCAGGACAAACCTGATTATGATATGGGTGAGGCTCCTGGTCTTGAATTCGTGTTTGAGATCCGTGCAGTGGTAGGCGAGGCTTATCAGTGTGGCGAGAATGCATTTGGCGTTCGTAATATTATCCCTATTACAGGCGGTGATTTCTCTGGTCCTGTAGCGAGAGGAACAATCATTCCTGGTGGTGCCGACTATCAGCTGGTAGAGAAGGAGACAGGCCGTACACAGTTGGAAGCAATCTATAGCATTAAGACCGATGATGGTGTGAATATTCATGTTCGCAACGTCGGTATTCTCAATAATGGACCTGATGGATTCTATTTCCGTACAGCTCCAAAGTTCGAAGCTCCACGTGATAGCAAGTATGGTTGGATGAATGACGCTATCTTCGTATGTGTACCAGGCTTCGGCAATGGATACATTTCACTCAAAATGTGGAAGGTGAAGTAAAGTCCATTTGGAAGGTGAAGTAAAGAATAAGTGTAGCACAGACCGATGAGACGCTTCCTGAGTTACGTCATATTTCTCCTGACGGTTATCGTTGCAGCCAGCAGCTGTCGCGTTGCACGTCATATACCACAGGGAGAAGCCGTACTCAGTAGAGTCGAAGTGTTGGTCGATGGACAGCCAGCTAATTCGTCAGAGTTGAAGATGGCTACCGTGCAGAAGCCTTATCATCGCACCTTCGGATTCCTCCCGATGGGAGCGTGGATGTGGCATCCTGATACCACGTCTCTCGTACATCGTCTGCGAGGACGTATCGGTTCTGAGCCTCCTGTTTTCAGCGAAGAGCTGGCCAAACGTAGCGATCGAGCTATGCAACAGGTCATGCAGCGTCAGGGTTATCTTGACGCTTCCGTATCGCACAGATCCTACGTCAAGAATGGCAAGGCTCGTGTGATCTATGATATCAAAAGCAATCGTCCACGCCGTCTGTCTTCGATTCGTTATGAAGTAGCAGATTCTGCCTTCTTGAGTGTTGTCATGGCGCAGGCCGACAAGAGCTTGCTTGAGAAAGGCCAGTTACTCAATCGCAATCGCCTCGAGAGCGAGCGACAGCGTATTACGACGCAGATGCGAGACTCCGGCTTTTGGGATATTGATAAAGAGAATATCTCGTTCATCGCAGATACGCTGAAAGGGAAGGAGGATGTCGATCTGACGATTCGCATCGATGGAATGCATAGACGCTGGCATTTTCGTCAGGTACATATTCTGGCCAATTTCAATATCCTCTCACAGGCAGGTGCCGATACGCTGACACAGAACTTCCGACAGCTGGATCAGCCAGGCTACGATCTGACTTATACAGGCGATGAATGTTATCTGCGAGATGCAGTCCTGATCCGTAGCTGTGACGTCATTCCTGGCCGGTTGTATTCAGAGACTGCAGTTCGCAACACTTACGCTTCACTCAGCCGATTACATATCCTCCGTTACGTCAATCTTCGTGTCGAACCAGTTGAGACAGAAGGAGAGGAGCCTGCTCTTGATTGTTTCATCTATCTCTCACCGCAGAGCAATCATGCAGTGCAGTTTGAGATCGACGGCACGAATACAGCCGGAGACTTAGGTTTTGCCTTAGGCCTCTCTTATCAGCATCGTAATCTCTTCCGAGGAAGTGAGACCTTTACTTCACGCCTGAAAGGAAGCTATGAGGCCTTGAGCGGCAATGTGGATCATCTGGTCAATAAGAACTATTCGGAGTATGCCGCAGAGTTCGGCCTTGACATCCCTCGCTTCCTGTTCCCATTCTTAAGCGATGAGACACGTAGGCGCAGCCGTGCATCTTCACAGTTCAAGGCCAGCTTCTCGCATCAGAGCCGTCCGGAATATACCCGCATCATCTCACAGGGAGGTTTCGGTTACAAATGGACCACACCACGAGCACATCATGTCTGGGATATTCTCAACCTCAGTTACGTCTATCTGCCAGAACAGAGTGAGACCTTCAAGCAGCTGATCGAGAATCTTGGACCTATCAGTTATAGCAGCTATAGCAGTCACTTCATCCTCTCGATGAACTATACGCTCTATTTAGGCAATAACACCCTCACGACCGGCCGACAGCAACAGACCAAACGTACGCTTTGGTCATTGCGAATCAATCCAGAGATCGCTGGTAATTCACTCTCGGGTGTCAGCCAGTTATTCGGCGTCAACAAGACCGATGGCCGCTATAAGTTCATTGAGCAGCCTTTCGAGCAGTACGCTCGTCTGGATGTCGACTGGAGCAGCAGCCTCTATCTCTCTGATCGCAGTCGCCTGGCACTTCGCGCCGCTGGTGGCATTGCCGTACCTTATGGCAATAGTGACGTGATGCCATTCGAGAAACGTTATTACAGTGGTGGCGCCAATTCTGTCCGAGGCTGGTCAGTACGAGAATTAGGACCAGGCAAATACTTAAGTCCGGTTTCTACATTCAATTATTTCAATCAGTGTGGCGATGTTCGAATGGATGCCTCGATGGAATTGCGAACACGCCTGTTCTGGAAGTTTGAATCCGCACTGTTTGTCGATGGCGGTAATGTCTGGACTATCAAGCCATATGAGCATCAGGAAGGCGGTGAGTTCACCAAGGACTTCTATAAGCAGATCGCAGCCTCATGGGGTGTCGGTCTCAGAGTCGTAACAGATTTCGTGATTCTCCGTCTCGACTGGGGATTCAAGGCGCATGATCCATCGGCCGACGCTGATGAGGTATGGGCCATCCGTCATCCATTCCGCTCCAATCATAATACCCTGCATTTTGCTGTAGGATATCCCTTCTAAGTCAACAGTTTTATATTATGAATACATTCAACGAATTTTTAGCTGATGCGATACGCAGTTACTGGTCATTGCCAGCTTTGAGTAATTTCGAAGCAGAGAGCTATACCTATGGCCAAGTAGCAGATAGGATCGCACGTTATCATCTGGCATGGAAAGATGCGGGTTTAGATCCCGGTTTCCGTGTCGCTTTATGTGGTCGTAATAGTGCAGAATGGTGTATCGGGTTGTTAGCAGCTTTCAGCTATGGCGCTGTAGCGGTTCCATTGCTCAATGAGTTTACCCCTGAGATGATCATTCGCCTTGTGAAGCATAGCGAGACACAGGTCCTTCTGGTGAGTCAGCAGATCCTGAAGACGCTCGAGGCGATTAATATCAGAGAAGAGTTGCCAGCCTTGAAGATCTGCATCATCGAACAGCAGGATCAGGTCGAGCCACTCTACACTCAGCGCTATCCTTCTGGCATTACCCCTGACGCTATCCTTTATCATGCACAGGAGGCAGAAGAGCTGTTGATGATCAACTATACCAGTGGCACCACCTCAGAGCCAAAGGGAGTGATGATCCCACAGCGTGCCATCTGGAGTAATATGGCATTTGCCAAGGAGGTCCTTCCATTCCTTGGCAAGGGGCAGAAGGTCCTGTCTATGTTGCCGACCGCACATCTATACGGCATGTCATTCGAGTTGCTTTATGAGTTCATTGCAGGTCTCCATGTCACCTTGCTCAATCGTGCATTGAGCCCTAACATCATTCTCAAGGCGTTAGGTGAAGTCAAGCCAGACCTCGTGGTCGTTGTTCCGATGATCATCGAGAAGGTGGTACGTAAGGGACTGATGCCAAAGTATAATGCACCTGTCGTAAGAATTCTCCGTCGTATTCCGTTCGTCGGCTCTATTCTTAAGAAGAAGTTCCGTGAGGGTCTGCTGTCAGCCTTAGGCGGTAATCTCTACGAAGTGATTATCGGAGGTGCCGCACTGAACGGCGAGGTAGAGGCCATTCTCCATGATATCAAGTTCCCATACACCGTCGGTTATGGCATGACGGAGTGTGCACCTATTATCGGCTATCGTGACTGGCAGACGTTTGTCCCTACGTCATGTGGCCGTCCTGCACCTCGCATGGAAGTCCGTATTGACAGTTCTGATCCAGCCAATGTGCCAGGCGAGATCATCACACGTGGTACGAATGTCATGATCGGCTATTATAAGAACGAAGAGGCCACCAGGCAAGCCATCGATGCAGACGGTTGGTTACATACCGGCGATATGGGAGTCATGGATGCCGACAACAATATCTTTATCCGTGGACGTATCAAGAACATGCTCCTTTCCCCATCGGGTCAGAATGTCTATCCGGAGGAGATCGAGGCAGCTGTCAATGGTATGCCATACGTCGTAGAGAGCGTAGTCGTACAGCGCGAACATCGTCTCATCGCTTTGGTTTATCCGGATCGACCAGCAGCTGCTAAGGCCGGATTGGCTGATGACGAGGCGATTCTGAAGATGCTGCATCAGCATCATAAGGAGATCAATCATCTTTTCCCGAACTATGCACAGATCAATGCATTTGAACTTGTGCAGGACGAGTTCGAAAAGACGCCTAAGAAGTCAATTAAGCGTTTCCTGTATTCTTGAAAACAATAAACTTAAATAAATAGGACATGAAAAAAACAATTCTCACCATCGCCGCTCTTGCAGCTACCACCGCCTTTGCACAGCAGGCTATTACCCCCCAGGTCCTGCAGCAGTTGCAGCAGAAGGAAACTCCAGCAGATAAGGCCATCCGCAACGCCATGGCTGGCACCAGTGTCAATGTACTGGCTACTGACGCTTCTACATTGAGTGCTATTGACGATCATTTCACCTACCGCGTACCAAATAAGGGTATCACCAATCAGGCAAGCAGCGGACGTTGCTGGCTCTTCACCGGCATGAACGTCCTTCGCAGCAAGGCCATCAACCGTTATAATCTCCAGAGCCTCGAGCTCTCGCAGTGCTATCTTTTCTTCTATGATCAGTTGGAGAAGGCCAACCTCTTCCTCCAGGGTGTCATCGACACACGTAAGAAGCCTATGGATGACCGCATGGTCGATTGGCTCTTCCAGAATCCACTCTCAGATGGTGGCACCTTCTGCGGTGTGGCAGACCTCGTGCAGAAGTATGGTGTCGTACCTACAGAGGTGATGCCAGACAACTATCAGGCAGCCAATACCGGCCAGATCACCAATCTCTTGAAGCTCAAGCTTCGTGAAATGGGTCTGGAGCTCCGTGATAAAGGAAACAATGTCAAGACCCGTCAGAGTGATCTTGCTATCAACGCAGACCTTGAGAAGGAGAAAGTCAAGATGCTAGGTACGATCTATCATATCCTGACCCTGGCTTATGGTGTACCTCCTACAGAGTTTACCTGGACACAGCGCAACAGCCGTGACGAGGTAGTCAGCATCGAGACCTATACGCCAATGTCATTCTATAAGAAGTTCTGGGACGATGAGGCTCTCTATGACAACTATCTCATGGTGATGAACGATCCTACCCGTGAGTATTACAAGACCTATCAGATTGAGTACGATCGTCACACCTACGACGGTCATGACTGGGTATATCTCAACCTTCCAGCCGATGAGATCAAGCCATTGGCCATCGAGTCTCTGAAGGATACTACCGCCATGTATTTCTCATGCGACGTGGGTAAGTTCTCTGATCGCAAGCGTGGTGTCCTCTCATTGCAGAACTATGACTATGAGTCACTCCTCGGCACCGACTTCAAGATGGACAAGCGTCAGCGCGTCATGACACATGCCTCAGGATCCAGCCATGCCATGACCATGGTAGCCGTAGACATCGACCAGAACTCAAAGGATCTCAAGGTCAACAAGTGGATGGTAGAGAACTCATGGGGTGCTGCCAGCGGCCATAAGGGACACATGATCATGACCGACGAATGGTTCGATGAGTACATGTTCCGTCTTGTCATCAAGAAGTGCTACGTAGGTCAGAAATACCTCGATATGCTCAAGCAGAAACCTACCATGCTTCCAGCTTGGGATCCTATGTTCATGGGAGAGGAGTAATACCTTGTAGCCAATCATCCCCTTTATATCACCCATCTCCAATATGAAGTTATTTGACATTAACTATATCGATCAGCTCAGTGAGCAGCAGGTACGTTACCTGTTGCGCTCTGAGTTGCAGCGCAATAGACTCCTCATCAAGCGTAACAACTTCATGCTTTATCGCTATGAAGTGAAGGAGGATACGATGGTCATTCTGTTCAATGACTCCACAGGCCAGGAGCAGCATGTGGCATTTGAGAAGTTCTCAGAGACCTCGCCTGACTATGTCTTTGATCCGAACGAGCATAAGCGTATCATCTCTTATCTGAAACGTATCGTCGAGGATCCTGATTTCCCGAAGACAGGCAATCAGGAGTTTGCCTATAAGGATGGCACGGGAGTCTGCACGGAGTATACCTGTCTGTTTGACGAGAACGGGGAGGTATGCACTATCATCGGCCAGCATGTCGACGTTTACCAGACACGTGACCGCATGCTCGAGACCATCAAGATGCTCAATGAGCAGAGTGCGATGACTGACATTCTGCGCCATTCATACGAGACGATGATCTACGTTGACCTGAATGATTATTCTTTCAAGCTGCTGCAAGGAACGGCTGCCGTACGAGCTGCCAGCCACAAGGTACAGAACGTGCTGCAGTTAGGAGAACTCTTCTGCCAGTATTATGTTGAGGCTGACTATCAGGACGGCTTCCGCAGCTTCATCAATGAAATCACGCTCGATGACCGCTTCGTGAAAAACCGGTTTATCACTTACGAATATATGACCAAGAACATCGGTTGGTGCCGAGCACGTCTCATGCCAGGTGAGATGGATTCTAAGGGTCGATATATCACAGCCATCTTCACCACCGAGTCGGCTGCCGATCATCAGAAAGAGCTCAGTGTGCTCCGTGTCGCAGCCATGCGCGACCCGCTCACAGGTATCATGAACCGATTCTCAGGCGAGCGAGCTATCAATGAAGCGTTGCATCGCGGAGAAGCCTCCGTCTATGCATTGTTCGACTGTGACCGTTTCAAGATGATCAACGATAAGCTCGGCCATCCGGTAGGCGATCAGGTATTGATCGAAGTCTCAAAAGCATTGACCGACGTATATCCACGTGACGTAGTGATGCGACTGGGAGGCGATGAGTTCGTCGTCTTTATCACCGATCCAGAAACCGTAACGATGGCGCAGCTCGAGGGTATTCCTTCTATTTTGAAACCACTTAACGAGCGCTTGAAGAAAATCGATATTCCTCAGCTCCGAACTACGCCTTGCCTCAGTTGTGGCGCAGTATTTGTTCCTGCCGGTACAACGCATGAACTCCATGAGATCTACGAATTGGCAGACAAGAAGCTGTATGAGGCAAAAACGACTCATAATGGCAGCGTGAAGAGTGCAGAGATTTAACTAACACAAAACCTCCTCGCACGTGTGTGCGACGAGCGCGAGTACATTTATAAATACATAACAGATGAAAAACATTAAAATGCTATTGGCTGCAGCGGCTTTGTGTGCAGCCATCCCTGTGGAAGCACAGACACTGAAAATGAAGAATCAGGTGGTACGTGTGACAGCCTACGAGGCTTCCACTGCCGTGAACTTGGTTGTGGTTAAGCCAGAGGTGATGGTAGAGACACTCAATCCAAGCTTGTTTACCGTTGAGACCAATGGCGTGGAGCGCGTCGTTAAGGCCATCTATACCTGCGATGATCGTGGCGAATGGTGTGACAATGGAGACTATCTGGCTTTCGGCTTGGAGAATGTGGCCGACCGTAAGGCGCAGCCGTTGATCGCTATGGGTAGAGGTACCTGGAGCACATCTTATCCTGTCAAGGTCTCTCTGGCCAAGGGCAAGGCCATCAAGGCTGGTGGCAAGAAGTATACGGCAGTAGAGTGTGAGACACCACATGCACTGCGCAATTTCCTTTCGGAGTCAGATTTCTTCCGCCGTGGCACTTATACAGGTATCGCTACGGGTAAGACCGGCAAGCAGACATTGACCTATGGTGCTTACGAACCTCAGGCTCTGCAGCTCGACGGTAAGAAGAATCCGCTGATCATCTGGCTGCACGGAGGCGGCGAGGGTGGTACCGATGTCTCTATCGCTCTGATGGGTAACGAGGTGGTTTCGCTGATTCGTGAGGATATCCAGTCGCACTTCACTACCGAAGGTGGCGACAAAGGTGCCTACGTGCTGGCAGTGCAGTGTCCTACCATGTGGATGGATACCTCAAAGGGTATGGGTCATGGTCAGTATCCTTCGCTCTATAGTGATGTGCTGATGGCTACCATCCAGCAATATCTGGCTGAGAATCCTGACGTCGATCCTAATCGTCTGTACCTTGGCGGCTGCTCTAATGGTGGCTACATGACTATGAATATGCTGATCCGCAATCCTAAGTTCTTTGCAGCAGCTTATCCTACCTGCGAGGCATATCTTGACAGCCATATCTCTGACAACGAGATCAAGGCGCTGACCGAAGAGAACATCTGGATCGTTCAGTCATACGATGATACTACCGTCGATCCTAAGTCGCATTGCATTCCTACGTTCAACCGCCTGGTTGCGGCTGGTGCCAAGAATGTCTGGATGTCTATGTTCGAGAGCGTTGAGGGTATCGACAACCCTGGCACGAAGCTCTATGGTCACTTCTCTTGGTGCTACCTGTTCAACGACGCTGTCACGGCTTCGCAGGAGCAGGGTGGCGAACTGAAGCCTAGCAACAACGGTGGCGGCTCAGTGGCTCCACAAGGCTATAATAACATCTATGAGTGGATGAATGCACAGGTGCTGCAGGATCCTGTACAGGACTTTGAGAACCCTTTCGCTAACATCGTAAACGCTACTAAGCGTGTAGACGAGAACGGAAAGCAGCGTTATT
>JAZUIL010000054.1:0-34222 GCA_045642245.1 Bacteroidales bacterium | reverse complement strand
AGCATATCACCCTCAACATCGAAGAGTTTGCCTACAAGCCTACTAAGGTTGGTTTGGCAATGACAATCATGTCGGTGGTCTCTGGTTCTAAAGACGGAACGAAGCCAAGTCGTTCTGTGAGACAAGGAGATGACTATAAAGCTTGTCTTCCTAAGACCGCTTGGCCTCCGACTTAGCATATCACCCTCAACATCGAAGAGTTTGCCTACAAGCCTACTAAGGTTGGTTTGGCAATGTCAATCATGTCGGTGGTCTCTGATTCTAAGGGAATCATGCTTCCTGACAAGTCGATGGCACCACAGATGAACGAAGCTGTCGTGTCGGGTGCATTGAGTATCCCATGGGTCGACAAAGCTGAGGACGGGCAGCCTGACTATACGCTGAAAGGACATTTTACTCAGCTGGAGGTCATGGAGGGCGATCAGAAGAATGTTATAGTAAGAGCGCGTGCATCGATCACCGACAACAAGACAGGCGAGGTGGTTGGTACGAAAGCTGTTATAGGATCGTCGTCTTATAATATCAGTAGTGATACAGGCGCCAAGATGAAGACCCGTGCTGCCGCGAGCTTTGCACATTACATGCAGCTCTTTATCTTCGAAGCCTTGCCTGTGAAGGGCCATATCCTGGAGAAAGGTGTGGAGCAGGCCAACGGTAAGGTCAAGGAGAAGCAGTGTTACGTGGACCTTGGCTCCTTGCACGGCGTGATGCCAGAGATGATGCTCTACGTCACCGAGAACGGCAAATATAAGGCGGAGCTCCGTATTGTGGAGGTACTGGGTGACGATATCTGTGCCTGCAAGATCGTGAAGGGCGATTCGTACATCACCAAGAGCCTTGAAAAGGGGGTTGACATGGTGGTGACTTCACGCCCAAAGAAGATTGATACGATAATGTAATTTAAGTTTCGAAACTTTTTAAGGGTAGTAAAAGGGTAGTAAAAGAGGAGTGAAAGGGTAGTGAAAGGGACGATACCCTGCTGCGCTCTTGTGCTCTTGATGTCTGATACATTCGTCCCTTTACTCCTGGAGCTCTCGACGTCTGATACATTCGTCCCTTTCACTACCCTTTCACTACCCTTTCACTCCCCTTAAAAAACTCCATCTATGAAAAAGTTTTTATTTCTTATCATGACCTCCCTCTTCCTGCCTGTTATGGCTCAGGAAGTTGACACTACTCCTGTGTCTGCACCATCGCAGCAGGAACAGCTGCTCGTCTATGAGAATCCTACGCTTTCGGTCTATATAGGCGACATTTCTTATGTGCCTATGACCAAGGGGCAGAAGACCTCCAACATTCTGACGGGCCTTTTTGCAGCCAATGAGGTCAGCATCGAGGACGCATCGATGGTTGAAGGTGCCAAAGAGGCCCTTGCAGGATGTCTGCGTGACGTCAAGCGCTTTGATATGAAGGTGGGCGAAGTCTCTCCTGAGGATATAGAGAGCGGCCGCTGCCTGGTATTCTCGGCCAAGATCATTTTCTGTAACTTCACCGAGAAGCTCAATCGTAACTTTATGGACAAGGAGGCCCGCATCGTAGCATACATCACGCTCACCGATCCTAAGACCAAGCGCATCTGCTTCAACGAGCAGGTCTCTGGCTCTTGCTGGCTCAGCACCTACAGCACTATGGCAGCGTGCCGCGAATATACACAGAACAATCTCTGGGTCGATGCAGCCGCCAAGATGCGTCGTGCTTATCCGCTTCGTGGTCACATGCTTGAGAAGGGCTTTGAGAAAGGCAAGAAGCAGAAACTGCAGGACTTCTATATCGACCTCGGTTCTGACCATCGCCTCTTCAATGGTGCCAATGTCGATGTCTATACCGTCAAGCGCATCGCCGGCCGTATTGCCCGTCAGCATATCGGTACAGCTAGGGTCCTTGAGGTACAGGGCAATGACATCAGCCTCTGCAAGGTGCTCCGTGATGGCAAGCTGATCAAGGAAGCCTTCGACCGTGGCGCCGAGATTGCGGTACAGGCATATTAATATTCGCTTATTGTTAGAAATATTTCTGCGACGTGTGGTAACCCATGCGCCGCAGTTCTTTTTAAGAAGACTACTAAAGCCTTCTCATGAAATCAGAAAGAAGTAATAAGTTCGTTGAGTTCGTCGATGGTGAGGGGGTTCGTACCACAGTCACGTAAGTCGAGAAGCGGGTGCTTATCGATGATATGCTCCATCAGTTCGGAGAGGGTAGGGGTCTTCTCGAGGCTGGAATAGGCCTCGTAGGTATAGTCGGTAAAGACGGTATTCTGGCCGATGCCACGCTTGTCAAGATACCAGCCATCGGCCAGGGCAACGGGCTTAGCAGACGGGCGTATGTCACTCTTGGCCGGATAGGACACAATCCTGGTACGTTCGCTATTCATGGTAATAGGGACGAGGTTGCTATAGTCGGCCCTGGTCTTATAGATAATGACGTGAGCAAGCGCATAGCTCGGTGATCCGGCTATCATCCTGTCACGTGAATCTGCTGGGGGAATGGTTTCTTGAGCCATTCCCTCTGCCTTTTGGGTGGTAGAACAGGCTGTCAGCAGGGTTGCTGCCGACAGTGCTACGATCAGCTTCTTCATCTTACTTGACAATCTTTTTACCATTCAGGATATAGATCCCTTTGGTCGGGTTGTCCACACGGTGTCCCTGCAGGTCGTAGTACTGGCCAGAGGCATCGGCGTCATTGGTCACGGTACTGATGGCCGAGGCAGGATCCTTGATGGTGAACTTCAGATCGTTGTTCAGATCTACCCACTTGCCATCCTTCTTATAACATATATTGCAGTAGTAGTTGCCCTCTGGAAGGTCGATCAGGGCCGAAGTCGAGACGGTTGTGGTGCCTGTAGGCAGGTCGGACTCTGGCAATGGGAAACGCAACAGGCTGTTCTTATCATCGCCCTCCTCGAAGACAAAGACATAGTACTGCTCAACAAAGAAACCTCCTGCATTCTCTACATCGAAGGTCACGGAGAGGTACTCTTTAGGAGCGATGACGGTCTTGTCGATGGCGTAGTCTGCGTACGACAGGGAAGGCTCACCACCCGGATCCTTCATGGTTATTGTCGTCTGGCTGCCAGGGATTATCTGATACTCCTCCTGAGCTATGTAAAACAGCACCACACTATACGTCTTACCGCTCTCAAATACCTTGCCTTCATCCGGTGTGCAAGTAAATACGAACTCACGGGTCTCACCTGGCTCGATGAAAGCAAAGTCTATACCCATTGATATCCTTTTTTTATTCTCATCCCAAATGACCATATATACCTTACGGTCGAAGGTCGGGCAATCCATCGCGTTGGTGAGGGTAGCAATGGCCTTGACGCTGAAGCCGGCATAGCAGCGTGTGATCTCCAGACTATCGCATTTCACGTTCGCGTTATCCTTAGGGTTGGTCTCGTTGACGACATTGCCATCGTCATCCAGGCTAAGCATCAGATATCGCTGGAAGGCGACCTTAGACAATAGCACTCTATAACCTTCGCCCTCAACATAGTAGGCTGGATATATCAGGCACTTTTTGCCGTCAGCTACTTTCTCTTTCTCGATCTCCAGATCAGCAATAGCAGCCTTCAGGCGATGGGTTCCAGTGAAATCGAACCTTTCGACATTCTTGAATGTATAACCAACGATCTCATCGTCTACCACGGCGACATAGCCAAACTGGCCCACATAAGCGCCAAGGCCATTGTTGGTGATGGTACAACAGATGGTATCTTCGATCAGGATTGGCTCGGCCTCCACCGCCATCTGAGCGTGTGGCAACGATGTGCCCTCCTTGTCAGGGAAGCAATTAATATTGATCCTCTGGATGGCAGGGTAGCCACCCTCGCTACCTCCTGTACCCTGCATATCAGGACGCAAGAAGTTGATGTCGAAGTAGCCGTTGCTCATGCCACCCCAGCCCCAGTTGACATGATACAGATCATCCTCATCATATCCATCGAGCACAAACTCGTGTCCGTCAAAGGGAGAGTCTCCACCCATACAGACAGGGCGGGATGCTGCCAGTTCCTGCTTGAGCAGATTATTCCACTGGGTATAATCATAGTACTCTCGACAGCACATCTCCATACCCCTGTTATACCCGAAGTAGGCAGCCAGCGCGTAGGTCGTCCACTGATGCGTAGTACCGCTCGATGGGCCATAGTCCATTCTCGTAGCAATACCCACATCGCTCATCAGCTTAGCTACGGCATCGGCCTGCTCGTCAGTATAGTCACCGCTATAGTCTCCCAGCATATTGTCCCAATCGTAGACTGACTGAGAGAAGTCTGCCTCAAGCTCTTCTTTAATTATACTTTCTGGTGTATAGCGGACACTGCCAGTACCCTGCTTTGGCCACTCATAATACTTCATGATCTGTGCCATAGCTGTGGCTACACAACCTGCAGCACAGTGGGTAGTCTTGCCAGGGATCAAAGGGGTCATACGATTGTATGGCTGTTCCTGATCCCAGTTGATACCCTCGAGGAGTGGCTCTACGCTGGCAGGAAGAGTCGCAGCCTCAGAATAGTGTCGGCCTGGGATGGTCAGGCTGAGAGTGGAATCGGCATCGATAACCACCTGATCAGGGATATCTTCTGGTATATAGCTCGATGTCACAGCAGCCACTTCGGTGCTGCAGAGCCACTGCATGGCCTCCTTACACCCGTTGACCCACTCACGGAAGGCAGGGATCGTGAGAGACTGCTCGTAGGTACCGGTCTCTGCGTATCCGAGTACGGCATTGGCTCTCTCGTCGGCACTTGCTATCACAAAGCCGTCATTCTGGTGGGTACTGAACACATAATACAGCGCCTTGTCTTCGCCGAGGCTCTTCTGTGTATGCACCAGGGTCAAGTCCGACCCAGTGCGAGTCTGCGTGGCATTACTTTTCTTACTCAGCACGGCCATGGCATTCTGCCGTGCTTGCTCTACCGATAGTTGTTGTGCTTGTGCTGTAAGCGTGAATGCGCAGAGTAACAATAAGCTTTTTCTGATCATATTCTTAAGAATAATACTATACAAATAAAAAATGTGTGCAAATATCTCAATAATTCTTGTAAATTCCAAATTTTTAGTCCAAAAATCATTCCATCGGCTCGCCGATGTACTCTTTGAGCACCTCTAGGTGAGCCTGAGAGAAATATTTCTGCGACGCGTGGTAACCCATGCGTCGCAGTTCTTCGTTTAAGGGAGGATCGTCATGTATCCAGCGGCGGAGCTTGCGCGAGGCGGTGGCGAAGTTGTCATCTGGAAAATAGCGCATGGCGATCTGGAACTTGGTAAAGCGCGGCTCGGTGGGAGGGAGGCGGCGGAGGTAGGCTTTTCTTTGCATAATGAGGAGTTAGGAGTGAGGAGTTAAGAGTGAGGAGTTAACCTCGACTAGGTCGAAGGCGTCGAAGAGATCCTGCATGGCGGGGTTGTCTTCGATCATGGAAGTAACCTCGGGGGATACGGGATTGCCGATGTGACTACTCCCCTCCCTTGTGGAGGGGGCGGGGGAGGGTCCGCTGGTTTCCATCAGGAAGTCCACGAGGTCGATCTTTCGTTGCTTCTGATCGGCACTAGCATGCGTCTCAAGGAGGTTGCTGACGGAGATGTTCATGCCGAGCTGGAGGCGCGCCTCGTTGGAGATCTGCTGCCAGTGGGCAAAGGTTGCGCCGTCGGGGTCGGTGTCGGGATAGAGGATGACTTTGTGGCCACGCAGTGCGGCGAGCTTCTCCACGCTGAGCTGACTCTCTCCGCCTGCTGCCAGCCAGAGCTTATCGGGCATAAGCTGCGAGAGGATCACAGCGGTCTTTTCGGCCTCGACGATGCAAATTAGTGAGGTCCTCGCAGCCGAAGAAAGAGCATTTTTATGCTCTTGGCGAGAAGACGAGGCTTTAGCCGAGGGTAAAGGAGAGAGGAGTGAGGAGTTGTCAGCCAGCAGATGAAGGCCGAACAAACTCTGTGTCGCATGCCAATCCTGTTGCAACAGAAATTTGCCATCGGTACCTTTGAGCTTGTATCGCATCAGCCATCCCATCCACTGAGCTCCTTGGTCTTTGAGGCGGTGGCAGTTCGTGTCATACTGCATGACTTTGCCCTCACGGATACAACCGTCAGTGTCGATCTGCCAGTAGATGACGCTTCCATCTTTCATGGCTCCCAGTCGGTAGATGTCGGCGGCGGCATGCGCTTGTTCTGCGGTCAGGATATGTGTACTGACGAGACTCTTGACGAAAGTGCTGTCGTTGCTCCTACATTTGGCAAGGTATTCGTTGGGGATGTAATTCATATTGCGTTGGGTTCTGATAGAGGGTAATAGACTTCGCGTCACAGATTTTCGTGTATAGATCCGGTCTTCTCTGGCTCGCCGGCCTTCGAGAGACAGATGATCGTCGAGATTTATGCCAAGATCTTTGGCTTTCTTCAGGAGCCAGGCGAGGTTTTCATCGCTCGTTTTCTTGATGGCCTTAGAGAACTCTCGGTCATTCTCCTTGAAACGGTAGGTGGAGCCTTGCGAGGCGAGCTTGTGAAAGCTGGCTCTAAGAGGCTCTCCTCCACCTGCCATTGAGAACATCAGAGCAAGCCAATCGATACGTCGCTCTGCGAGGTTTGCTCCGGTGTCATAGATGGCGTTGGCGAGTGAAATGAGGTTGTATTTGTCGGCGATTCTCATGTGTTTTTTAGTGTTTCAGCAGGGGGCTTTTTCTGGCTCTATATTCGTAATTCCAGGGACCCTATAGGGGTCCCGAATTACTGGAATATATTGGAGCCGTTCAAAAGTCCCCTGCTGCGTCGTCGGGCGAGAAGGAAGGACCTTGATAGTACCAGAGCAAACTGACATCATCTCTGACTATCGAATCAATGATCAGCTTTCTCAGGTCATTGAACATATTGTAATGGACATTGTACTGTGAGCAGAACTCTCGTTTCAGATCGTCGAACTTCCATGCCCGGCCTTTCATCAGTTTCCAGAATAGCCAATAGGCGGTACTGGCATCCTTCTTGAACGATCCGATACTGGTGTTGATCATCGGACCTTCTGGGGTTGTGGGAACGTCTGTAGTCTCTTTCCATATCTCAGGGATGCCGATCTCCTCCTGATTACCAGAAGCGTCGATGTGTGTTTTTGATCTGACTTTGAAGCGGATAGGCTCTTCGAGTGGTCGGGTACGGGAGCGTGTCTGGGTGAACTCAAACAGGCCATCTGCTCCACGTGTTGACTCCCACACTTCGCCCGACTTATTGGCGAGCTCGGTGCCGAGGTGGCCGCGCATGTTGTTGTCGTCCTTGGGCTTGTTCTGGTGGAGGATACAGGCGATGCTGCACGGCATACGCTCGCGCAGTTTCTTCTCCTTGGCATCTTCGGCCGATACGCCACTGGAGAGGCGCATGGCTTCGAGGACGATGTCAGCCGACTCGCGCACGTCGTTGAAATCGTCGATGAAGTCACGGATACCGTCGAGGATGACGAAATCGGGACAGAAATTGTCGAACATCACCTGCAGGACCAGGCGCATCGAGGCCTTGTCGCCCCACTCACGGAGGTTGAGGTAACGGATCTGGTCAGAGGTGGGCAGGAAGTCGCACATCATGTCGATGCCACGGCTCACGGTGCGGGTGGAGATACGTGCCTGTTCGGTGTCGATCCAGAGGATGCGGAGTCCTTGCTCAAGGGCCCTGATACCCTCGTATTCGCCTCTGAGCATGGCGGTTGCGAGGATTCTGCAAGCGGTGGTCTTGCCGCACTTCTCCTTGCCGGAGATGGCGATGAGATCGCCACGTGGGAAGCACTTCACGCCGTGTATCTCCAGCAGATGTTTCTGCTCGATGAGCTGCGTGTCGCGGTCGATGAAGCACTTCTCCAGGCGTAGCTGTATCTCATCCCATTCGGGGTGAGCTGACATCGGCTTAGCTTCAAGGGAGGCGATGTCTTGCTGCAATAGTTCTAAATTGCCCATGGCTATAATCTTTATTTTCCATCAAAGAAATCAGTGAAATTCAAAAATTAATAAGGTTTCCTATGATTTCTTTGATGGAGAATAAAACGATGTCTTACAGATAATTCTCTCGGAAGAAACGCAGCAAGTATTCCTGACCCTTGGCCGTGACTTTCGTTGTAGTGACTTCACGCTTCCGCCCATGCACTGTGATCATCGACGTATGCAGCTCAAAGAGCCCCTGATTGACGTAGTTCTGAATAGGTAGCGTGCCACGCTTGAAGATAAAACCCTGTTCACGTAAAGTTTGGAAAAGCTGTGTGCGGCCGATGTGGTGGCCATTCTGCGTGATGAGCTTGGCCATCTGTGCCATGCTGATGCTCGGGTTGTGGCTCAGCAGCGACTCGGCAAAGAGTACCTTGGGACGGTTGGCTGCGATGTCGTCCTCACGCATTTTGAGTGTGCGAAGTGTAATGGCATAAGCTCTGGCAAGGATGTTCTTCTCATCGTCATCCTCATTGTGTGGCACATAGCCTCCGGTCTTCTGAATCTGTGGCAGCACGACATCGCACACCCAATCCTGGAATGCCTCGGCCTCAGGTCTCTTGGAGCGCATCGCGAGACGATAGATGTCGCCTTGTGTGATATACTTCATCTTCTGAGGGCCACCGTTGGTAGGGGTTACTAAAACGGTAACCCCTTTGCAGAGGTCACAGATGGCTTTGGCTGGTGCAGCGTAGCCTAAGACTTTAGCTACATCCGTGGCATTGAATACTACCTTCTTGTTCTCTTTGTCCACCATCGTGCGGATGATGCCGTACTGTTTACTTTTGAAAATCGTTAGTTCAAACATAAGTAAGTAAATATGAAAATTAAAAAAACACCGTCAAACGATATCTCGTTTGACGGTGTAAAGTTACGGATAATAAGACTGTGTTTCAATAGGTTGTTTCATAACCACCCTGATAAGAAACACCTATTTTTTGTTGGTGTTCGAAATGCAGGATTTCATCATCGGTTGGAACACCATACTGCACCAGCATCAGGTCTCTGAGCAGATGATCAATGTCTTCCTCCAACTTATGATTACCCATAAGCTGTGCCGACCTTCTTTTGGCATTGAGGATGCATACAAACACGCACATATAATCATCGCTGCAACGTGGTATTTCCTCCTCATTGAGGATACGGTAAAGGGTTTTACGACTTAATCTGTGTTCTTTTTCGAGTTGTGAGATTGTTACATTCTTAAACATTTTGAGCATAAATCTCAGAGCTAAGGTCAAGGCTTTCTGCCGTGTGACCTTGAGCTCGCTTGTGGTGGAATTTGCCATCGTCGTTTCGATCGATTGTGCAAGTTCCTCTCACATCCTCAGCTTTCAGGGGCCCCATTATGCTAGCGTTTCACTGGAGAAGCAGAGGGTTGCGAGTTAAACAATAAAGGCACACCCTGTGAGCCAGACCGTCGTCCAGTTCACAGGGTGTGCCTAAGCTATATAATAGGTATATAAAAAAACATTGCAGCCATAGTTGTTTTTAGATCCATCGACATTGATGAATCAAAAATTAACTGTTGCTGCAAGTACTAATTACGGAATATGGTTAGATACTTTTATAACGAATAATTTCAGCAGATAGTTGATTTCGTGGTGCAAAGATAACTATTATTTTTCCATGAAATGCAATAATATGAGAAAAAATCACTTTTTATTGCATTTTCAGACCCTTATTTGCGCAAATAACACGTCAAGGGCCCACCTTGAGCGCCTTGCCGTCCTTCGTGATGACGAAGATGCCATGACGATCAGTGATGTCGGTGAGGCGCTGACCGGTGATACTGTATATGGTGTTGGCGTTATTGGCATTGATGGTCTCCACACCGTGTAGGTGTGTGGGGTTGGTGAAGTGGGTGCGGATATATTCCACACCTGCCTCTGCATCGATGAGACCGTAGCCGTATTCGTTGTTAGGATAGGCGATGCCTCTGACGGGGTGCGTAGAGGTGTTCATGATTACCTCGCGAACCTGATCGGGTGTCAGCGTCGGGTTCTCCTGCAGCCACAGGGCTATCACGCCCGTCACGACGGGAGCTGCCATCGACGTGCCGTCCATGCTATACCAGCCGTATGTGCGGCCGTTGCTTTCAAACTTCTCAACCACATAGTCCTGTAGGTAATCCTCTTCCGACAAAGCCTCGTAGAAGGATGAGTTCATTGCCGAGATGATATTCTGTCCCGGTGCCATCACTTCCGGTTTTATCGCGCCCTGCTTGTTCGGGCCTATCGAACTGAAGTCACAACGCACGCCGTCTGTCTTACTTACTGCACCAACGCCAATGACATCGTCGCATGAAGCAGGCACGTTTATACAGTGCGTATTGTCAAAGTCGCAGAGCGTTGCGTCCCTTTCATCCTTTTTGAAACTATTTGACTTCTGTGCAAAGGCTTCTATCTCATTCGAAGCACCTGTCAGCGTCAGCGCAACAGGCAAGGCTGTTCCTATTACGTTACTGTCCTCTGTCGATATTACAATATCCGTAGCGATGCGCTTCTCGTCAACCCATGAGGGATATGCCATCAGCTCCAAGTAAACATCACGCCCATCAATCTGCAGTATTTCGGTATACGAGTCATCGGGGTACTCACGCAACCTTTCAGTGTCGTATGTCCACTCGATCTTTTCTTCATTCTTAGGGTAGAAGGTAAGGTTCACCACCGGGTATTCCGTCGAGCTGAGCAGCCAAGCGTTGGCTTTTGCGCTTCCCAAGAGGAATGCTCCCTTCTTTTCCACACCCAGTCCCTTGAAGATATAATTTCCATTCTCCGCCTCGTTGCCAACCGCTGAACATATAATCTTTCCCGGGCCAACGATTCTGCTGATGGCATCGTTAGCTATTTTGCTTTGATAGAGGTCTTCCGGACTGCCCATACTGATATTTATGACGCATGGCTTGCCCTGGCTCTCCGCATAGTCGAAGATGTATTTGAATGCAAGGTCATTCGTGGCGTCGGTGTAGAGGTACTTCTTGTCTTCTGGAATAAGCTGCCAGTTGATACCTGCTGCCACACTCACCATGCAGAGATCCGCCTCCGGTGCCATTCCTGAATATGGCGATCCCACCGTTCCGTTGAATCCCGACCCTGCTGCCGTTGCCGCCGTGTGGGTACCATGTCCAGCTAAATTATGTATATAAGAATCGGCGGAATACATCTTTGCGAGAATCTCTTCCTCTCCGATATACTGCCTGCCAATCATCAGAGTGTCCACTACTACCGACGAACCGCCGTCAGTGAAGTCGAGCCAATCCCATACGGCCTTGATACGCAGCTGGCTGCCATCAGCCGTGCGGAAGGTAGGGTGCGAGAAGTCTATGCCTGCATCGACAACACCCACCACGACATCCTTTCCTGTCAGTCCCGGCAGCGTCGGTGTCGGCGTTGACCACAGCTTGTCGGCAAAGACGATGCTTGCCGACTGGTCGTTAAGCAGGTTCGACGACTGACTGGCAGCTATCTGCTTCACCTGCGGCAGTGCAGCTACCTGCTCGATGTTCTGCAGAGGAATGGCTGCAATCACAATGTCGCCAAGTTCCAGGAGCACGTCGCATCCCTCACTGGCCAGCACGCTGCTGTCAGTGGTACGCACGAAGGCGATCAGTCGGGGAGCATCCGCTGCTCTTGTACCATTTGCCAGTGCAGATAATGACTTGCCCTCCCTTGCTGCCTGTCGCACCAGGGGTGACATCTTGTGATATTGTGCGCTGCAAAGACCGATGTTGACCAGCAGCAAACATAATGTAAAATACTTTTTCATAAGTCAGTAAATCTCATACTTTCAGCGTGGCAAATATACATTATTTATTATAGAAAAACAAATTTTGGGGGTAAATCTTTTTGATTTTAACGTTTATGAGGCGTCAAAATTTCTTGCAAAACGTCTTAATATCCGGAGTATAGTCGAAATGCAAATTATTTTTTCTTGTTTGATTTGGTAATTCGGTTAGTTTTTACTACTTTTGCGCCCGAAATTAACATACATTTTATTATTTTAAAAGAATTATTTTTATTAATTTTTGAAAAAGTTTTTTTCTTTATTCTCAGTCATTGCAATGACTATCGTATCCTTCGCTTTTGTAGGTTGTAGCAGTTCTGATCCTGTAGCTGAAGAGGAAGAGAAGCCAGCTCCAGAACCTCGTTATGCAAAGTTTGAGATCAAAGCAATCGAAGACATGTTCCAATTAGGCGATTTTATAATCACTATTGAGTATGACAACCAGAAGTTGACCTATAAACTCGATGAGACAACTAAGGTAAATAATATCTCATTCGGAAATGAAATAGTGGATGTTTTTGATAGGAATCCATTGCCTGGTCGTGTACTCACAATAGATCCATTTGAATATGAGACTTCCCCTGTAAAGTACACTGGTGAGTTCGTATTCAACGAGGAGGCCAAGAAGAGAATCGCTGATGAAAATGAAAAAGAAGAGATTGATTTTGCTATAATCGCTAAGTTACAGGCTTGCAAAAAGGATGGTACTCCTATCGGCTCTTGGAATTCAAAAGATGACAACCGTGGATTCAGTGGTGTCCATATCTATGGCTTTGACGGTTTCTTAAAACTCTTACGCCAAGACAACAGCTCAATTTTCGAACAGAAGTTATAAGTATTATCTGATATAAATTATAGAGCGCAAGATATGGCTTTTTTAATGAGAGAAAGTCGTATCTTGCGCTTTTTTACTCCGGTTTACTGCGGATTACCGTTCTTGAGCAGCATGATCAGTTTGAGGCTGAGATCGAAGAAGACGATCTTGGCCGAACTGTTTTGCATGATGTCGGCTTCGGCCTGTGCCAGTTCGTCCATGATGCCCTCTACGTTGCGGTGATTGACGTATAGATGGAATTTGCTGCTGAATTTCTCTTCGTCGTCCTGCATGTAATTGAGTGCAGGAGTGGCCATATTCATGATGAAGTTCTCACGGATGAGTGACTGGGCATATTGCAGGAAGTTCTGCTGACGCTGACGCCCTAATGCGGCCATTTCGAGGCTCCAGTCGCGCATCTCAAAGATCTTGCGTGTGTAGCTGAGACGCATCATGGCACAGAACTTCTCGAAGAAGAGCTCATGGTCTTCTACGTCATATTTCGGCTGCATCCATGTAGGATCGAGAGGAGGGATGTTGAGTCGCTGGCATCGGCTCTGGATGGTGCCGAGTACTCGCTCCGGATCGTTGCTGACCAGGAGGAAATAGGTCTTAGGATAAGGTTCCTCGATGATTTTGAGCAGTTTGTTCGATGCTGTCTCGTTGATCTTCTCTGGGAGCCAGATGATCATGACGCGGCTGTCGCTGGCAAAAGGCTTGGCACTCAGCTTACGGACGATGCTGGTGGCTTCGTTCTTGTAGATCTGTGCGTTCTTGCCTTCTTCGCTGATGTATTTGACCCATTCGATAAAGGTCATCTCAGGGTTACGCAGGAGCTTGTCTCTCCAATCCTGGATATAGTCGTCGCTTACAGCTGAATTCTCTCCGCTCTGTCCGCTTTTGTTGACCACAGGAAAGACGAAGTGAAGATCGGGATGCTGCAGGCACTGGATCATCTTGCAGTGGTTGCATTGCCCGCACGGCTCTCCGTCGGGTGTGTGATGCTCGCAAAGAATGTACTGCGCTGCTGCTAATGCTAAGGATAAGGCACCGGAGCTTTCTCGGCCAGAGATCATCAGGGCATGAGGCATCTTGCCATCATCGATGGCCTGCCTGAGCTGCTGCGCTGCAGCTTGTTGTCCGATTATATCTCTGAAAAACATACGTTGAAGGGTAAAAGGAAAAGGTAAAAGTGAAAAATAAAAAATAGAAATAATGCTTTGAAGGGAAAAGGTAAAAGTGAAAAATATAAAATGGAATAATCCTAATAAAATAGGTAAAATCCATTTTTCCCTTTTCCTTTTTAATTTTTCCCTTTCTTCATTTTTCCTTTATTATTCCATGCTTATACGCCACGAGCAGTTTCTGCAGATTCTCGATCTGCTTCTGGAGCTCACGTCCCTGATCGGTATCGCGCACCAGCATGCGATGGTACTTGAAGTCTTCGAGCTGTACGCGTGAGTGGATGTCTGAGCCTGACTTGATGGCTTTGTCCTTCGACTCGAACATCTCATGCTCTACGAGCTGCAATCCGTGGCTATTATATATTAATGTGTAGCCGGAGATGCCCGTGGTCTCATGATATGGCTTTGAGAAACCACCGTCGATGACCAGTCGGATGCCTTCTGCACGCAGAGGAGACTCGCCCTTGTTGGTGCGGACCGGTACATGGCCATTCACGATATGGCTGATAGCTGGATCCAGGCCGAATTCGCGCAGGATGTTCTCGCACGCCTCTCGCTGGTTGGCAAGTACGAAGAATGCGCCTTTCTTCTCTTTGTAGAGCTCTGGAGCATCGATGAAATAGCGCTCGAACGTGGTCATCTTGTCTTTGTTGAAGAGTGGTGACTGCGGACCTTGCCAGAGATACATCATGTAGTCGAGCGCATCGTTACGCTCCTTCGATCCCTTAGGGGAGAAGTAAGCTTTGCGGATGACGCGATCGACTCTCTCCATCAGCTGGCGACCCTTGACCATCTTGCCATCGACGAGGACTTCCTGGAAGGTGCCATCCTCGTTCATCGGGATGGCTGCATGGAACATCAGGATGTTGTTGCTGACTGAGAAGAGCGAACCCTTCTGCATCAGCAGGCGCAGATGGCTCTGGAGTCGCTCTGAGCGACGGAAAGAGTGTGCAAGCTGATCCATGACTTCCTGCTCACGTGGACAGAGCTCGTAGGGGTCTTCCTGCGTCTTGAGGCTTGGGAGATGCTTGTCGAGAAGTTCGTATTCTTTGCCGTCGATGGTGATGATGCCCTTCTCGGTATCAATCAGATGGAGCATCAGTCGGTCGTCCATGTTATACTCCGGATGGCGCTTGATGATCTGACCGCAAAGCTTGAACTCGATGATCGAGATGGCCTTGTGCATCTTGGCCATGAGCTGCGAAGAACGCTTCAGTCGTGGGTTGTTCTCAAAGTCCTTGGTCTGCCAGAGGGTGCAAGGATCGTCACCGTAGACCTCGAAGGCAAGGTTGGCCAAAGGAAGGAGGTTGATGCCATAGCCTTCCTCGAGCGTCTCTACGTTGGCATAACGGATGGAGATGCGCAATACGCTGGCGATGAGTGCCAGGTTGCCGGCAGCAGCGCCCATCCACTCGATGTCGTGATTGCCCCACTGGATATCGAAGTTGTGATAGTTGGAGAGCAAGGTCATGATCTTGGCAGCACCTGGGCCACGGTCGAAGATGTCGCCGACGATATGGAGCTTGTCGATGATGAGTCGGTGGATGAGATTACAGATGGCAATCAGCAGCGCGTCTGCACGGCCAATCTCGACGATGGCATTGATGATGGCATTGTAATAATCCTGACGGTCGCTCTCGGACTTGCTTTCGAAAAGGAGCTCTTCGATGACATAAGCAAAGTCGTCAGACATCATCTTACGCACTTTGCTGCGGGTGTACTTAACGGTGACGAAACGAGCCACTTCCACCACCTGGTGAAGGCTCATGCGGTACCAGTCATCGAGTTCGCCGGCTTCGGTCTCCTGTTCCTTGACAAGTGTCAGCTTCTCTTCAGGGTAGTAGATGAGCGAACACAACTCGCGCTTGTCGGCTTCGCGCATGGACATGCCGAAGATGTCGTCTACCTTGCGACGAATCTGTCCGGATGCATTCTTAAGCACATGGGCAAAAGCAGTGGACTCACCGTGGAGGTCACTGAGGAAGTGTTCGGTACCTTTAGGAAGGCTAAGGATAGCTTCAAGGTTGATTATTTCTGTCGCTGCTTTACTTACAGTCGGAAACTTGTCTGCAAGTAGTTCGAGATATCTCTTATCGTCTTTGGCGTCGTCTGGTGTGCACATGATATATAAGTTTGGGGCCAACGATGATTGGATGGCCGATTGTAGAGTGCAAAGTAACGCTTTTTTTATGAAAAAAGCAAATTTAAGGAAGAAAAATGTGTTCTCTCCGTTAAATTTGCTTTGTTTTTATGGGTAAGTCTGATGAAATGCTTACAGTTTTCTCTTCATTGCTTCGCAAACGATGAAGTTCGAGCCGCCTACAAAGACGATTTCCTGCCCTGTACACTGGCCGATGGCTGCATCGATAGCGGCATTGGTCGATGGGTATACCTGACCTTTCAATCCGTGTCTTGAGGCCATGTCGGCAAGCGCCTGGGCTGGCAGGGCACGCTGGGTAGGAGCGTTGCAGAAATAATAAGCAGCTTCGGTAGGCAACTGGCAAAGAACGGCATCGATATCCTTGTCGCTCACCATGCCGAATACAATATGCAGGGGATGGCCTTCGTCGATGATTTTCTTGAGCTGTGGACCGATATAACTGAAGCATCCTTCGTTGTGACCGGTGTCGCAGACAACGCGCATTGAGCCGTCTGGATAGGTGGCTAGCGTCTCCCAACGACCACGCAGATGGGTGAGCTTGATGACGTCTCTAAAGCCTTGTTCTACAGCATCTGTAGGGATCGTGATACCTACGTTCCTGAGCTGCTCGACAGCGTTCAATACTGTGTTGGCATTCTTAGGCTGGCAATCGCCTGTGAGCGGGCACCAGAGCTCGCCATAATCGAGGGTCGTATAGAGATTGCCAAGGCCTTCGCGCTGCACCCATTTTACCTGTCGTCTTTCGTTGGCAAAATACAATCTGCTGACTTCATGGAGCTGTGCATTCTGCTCGAAAGTGAAGTGCACGCGCTCGTCTTCACATTCTCCGACGATGCACGGAATGCCCGGCTTCATGATGCCTGCTTTCTCTGCTGCGATCTGTGGCAGGGTATTGCCCAGGAACTGGGTGTGATCCATGGAGATATTGGTGATGACCGAGAGGATAGGAGTAATGATGTTGGTGGAGTCTAGGCGACCTCCCAGACCTACTTCAATAATTGCAATATCTACATGATTATCTGCAAAATAGCAGAATCCCATCATCGTGGCTAACTCAAAGAATGAAGGCTGGAATTCCTGGAGTTCGTGCAGGTGTTTCTCTGTCCAGTCGATGACGTAACTGTGATCGATTTCTTCGCCATTGATACGGATTCTCTCGCTGAAATCTACGAGGTGAGGAGAGGTGAAAAGACCGACTTTATAGCCTGCACATTGTAAGATGGCAGCAAGCAGATGACTCGTGCTTCCCTTGCCATTGGTGCCAGCCACATGGATGGTCTTGAATGTGCGGTGGGGGTGGCCGAGTCTTTTGTCCATATCTTCGCAGCGCTCAAGGCCCGGTTTGTATGCATGAGCACCCTGGCTCTCGAAAACGGGAAGCTGTGCATAGAGATAATCCAACGTCTCCTGATAGGTCATGATGATTGTTTTATTTTATAAAAGAGGGTCGGATAGATCCTCAGTTTTTAGGTGTATTCTTGAATTAATGGCGCAAAGATAAGGCTTTTTTCGATTGTTGCAAAATTTCTTTTAAATTATCGCAAATTAAATGGACTTTAAATTTGGAAGTCTCGTTTTAAAGTAGTATCTTTGCAGCCAAATTTGGTTTATCATGGGATTTTTTGACAAATTCTTTAAAAAGGAAAAGAAAGAGACACTCGATCAGGGTATGCAGAAGACCAAAGAGGGCCTCTTTGATAAGATTGCGCGAGCTGTGGCTGGCCGTAGCACTGTAGATGATGACGTCCTCGATAATCTGGAGGAGGTTCTCGTGACCAGTGACGTAGGTGTGGAGACAACGCTGCGTATCATTGAACGTATACAGAACCGTGTTGCGAAAGATAAATATGTAGGCACTTCTGAGCTGAATGAGATCCTGCGTCAGGAGATCACTGCGCTTTTGTCGCAGAACGAACGTGAGGAGCTTGACGGCTTCACGGTGAAGGAAGGTGCTAAGCGTCCATACGTCATGCTGATCGTGGGTGTGAATGGCGTCGGCAAGACTACTACGATCGGTAAGTTGGCTTATCAGTTCAAGAAGGCAGGCAATAAGGTCGTGCTTGGTGCGGCAGATACTTTCCGTGCAGCAGCTATTGATCAGCTTCAGATCTGGGGCGATCGTGTGGGTGTGCCTGTGGTCAAGCAGCAGATGGGATCTGATCCTGCCAGCGTGGCATTCGATGCCGTGAGCCATGCTGTGAAGGAAAATGCTGATGTGGTGATCATCGATACTGCAGGTCGTCTTCATAATAAAGTGGGTCTGATGAATGAGCTCGGAAAGATCCGTAAGGTCATTCAGAAGGTCGTGCCAGAGAATGATCCTGAGGTTCTGCTCGTGCTCGATGGCTCTACGGGACAGAATGCTTATGAGCAGGCTAAGCAGTTTGCTGCTGTGACCGATGTGACAGCGTTGGCGATCACCAAGCTTGATGGTACGGCAAAGGGTGGCGTCGTGATTGGTATCAGTGACCAGTTGCAGACCCCTGTACGTTATATCGGTTTAGGTGAGGGCATGGAGGATCTCCAGATCTTTAATAATCGAGCATTCGTCGATTCTTTGTTCGGCAAATAAACACATACCACTTTATGAAAAAACTTACTATCGCCATGACTTTGTTGGCTACTTCGCTTACCGCAAGTGCCCAAATGACCACTAACAATGGTGTACCTTATCTGATGAATCAGTCGGTGGATATGAGCCAGCAGTTTGCTGATCCTACCAACACCTATTTTACTGCAGACTCTTTGGTTAGTTTCGATACTGCAACGGGTCGTGGTATCATCCAGTGGGGACGTAATGAGATGCATCCTCGTCAGGCTTTCAATGCGAATGGATATTGGGTAGTACCATTGCAGAACTTGGATTTCCCTGGTCCTGCGTATGATCAGAGTCCACGTCTGGAGTTCCGTGTAGAGCCTGTCAATGAGCGTACGATACGTGTTCGTGTCTTTACGAGCCCTATCATTCCACAGGATGATCCGGATGAGATCATGCTCGTTGAGCAGCCTAAGGTCGATCTGACCAAGTGGAGTGTCAATAAGACCGATCAGGGTGTGACCTATACGAGCAGCGAGGGTAGCCTCGAGATTCAGAACTATCCTTGGCGACTGATCCTCCGCGATAAGAATGGCAAGGAAATGACACGTACCCGTGCATTGAGCGATAATGACTCTACACAGGTCAAGACGCAGCCATTCATGTTCGTGAAGCGTGGTTCGGACAATTCTCGCAGCATTGAGCCTGTATTCAGCCTCAAGCCAGGTGAGCGTATCTATGGTTGTGGTGAGTCGGCTACTAGTTTGAATAAGGCTGGTCAGAAGCTCAATCTCTTCGTCGTAGATCCTCAGGGTCCTGAGACGCCTGATATGTATAAGCCAAATCCATTCTACTTCTCTAACCGTGGCTATGGCGTGTTTATGCATACTTCGGCTCCGGTGACGGTGGATTTCGGTGCAAGTTACCTTGGTAGCACACGACTCTTCATGGCTGATGAGGTAGCTGACCTCTTCATTATGTTGGGTTCACCTAAGGAGATCCTTGGCGAATATACTTCTTTGGTCGGTCGTCCTGAATGTCCTCCACTCTGGAGCTTTGGCCTCTGGCAGAGCCGTATCTCTTATTTCACAGAGGCAGAAGGCCGCTCGGTAGCAAAGCAGTTGCGCGATAATAAGATCCCTGCTGATGTCATACATTTCGATACCGGATGGTTTGAGGTCGACTGGCAATGCGACTATGAGTTCAGCAAGCAGAACTTCGACAATCCAACCAAGTTGCTCGCTGATCTGAAGGAACAGGGCTTCCGTACTTGTCTCTGGCAGTTGCCATACTTTACTCCTAAAAACCGTTACTTCAAGGAGCTCGTTGAGAATGGCATGGCAGTGAAGAGCCCTAAGGGTGGTCTGCCTCTCGAGGATGCTGTCCTTGACTTCTCAAATCCTAAGACCGTGGCCTGGTATCAGAGCAAGCTCGAAGGCCTTCTCAAGCAGGGTGTAGCAGTGATTAAGGCAGACTTCGGTGAGGCAGCACCTTATCTCAACGGTATGTATGCCAGCGGTAAGACGGGTCTCTATGAGCATAACCTCTATCCTGTGCGCTATAACAAGGCTGCATACGATATCATCAAGAAGACCAACAATGGTGAGGGTATCATCTGGGGTCGCTCAGCATGGGCAGGTAGCCAGCGCTATCCTCTGCATTGGGGTGGCGATGCTGCAACAACGAACACTGGTCTTCTCGGTTCGATTCGTGAGGGTCTTTCATTCGGTCTCTCTGGCTTCTCATTCTGGAGCAACGATATCGGAGGCTTCGTAACCAAGAGCCCTGAAGAGCTTTATCGTCGCTGGATGCCATATGGCATGCTCACTTCTCACAGCCGTGTGCATGGCGTGGAGACAGAGCCTTGGCTCTATGATGATGATTTCATCGCTTACTTCCGTGAGTGCTCAGAGCTGAAGTACAAGCTCATGCCATATATCTACGAGCAGGCTCAGAAATCTGCAGCAGCAGGTCTCCCAATGCAGCGTGCATTGCTCCTCGAGTATCCTGAGGATCCAGGTGCATGGTTCATCGAGGATCAGTATCTCTTTGGCGAGAGCATGATGGTCGCTCCAATGATGGAAGCTGGCACAGGACGTAATGTATATCTCCCTGGCAAGGATCGCTGGGTAGATTATCAGACAGGCAAGACCTATGGTCCAGGCTGGAACTACATTGAGTGCGGTAAGCTCCCTATCGTTATCCTCGTGAAGAAGGGCGCCACCATCAAGACTGTCCCAGTAGCTCTCTCTACTGATTGGATTCAGTGGGATAAGGTAACGTCAAAGAAGTACTAAAAAATGGACCCTCCCCCGGCCCCTCCACAAGGGAGGGGAGTGGTTAGAATATATTATCCTGATTATGTGGGATTATAAGACGGGTTCGCCTGATAGATATGCTTTATTAAAAGGGTATGCTCGCGAGAATCGTCAGCATGAAACAGATGCTGAGAAGGTTCTGTGGAGCGCCTTGAGAAGAAGAGGTATTGCAGGAAAGAAGTTTTATAGACAACATATTGTTGGAGACTTTATCGCAGATTTTATTTGTGAAGAAACTGGATTGATTATTGAAGTTGATGGAGGATATCATGCCGAACGTCAACAGGAAGAGGATGATGTACGTAGGACATCAATTCTTGAAGAAATGGGGTTTCATGTCATTCGCTTCTCAAATGAAGAAGTATTATTTGATATTGATAACACTCTGTCAATAATCGAATCTCATTTAATATATTAATTTTTACCCCCAATTAGTAATTACTCCCCTCCCTTGTGGAGGGGCCGGGGGAGGGTCTATATGATTAAGAATCGCATCGATCTCATCACTCTTGGTTGCTCCAAGAACCTCGTTGACAGCGAGCGCCTGATGGCGCAGTTGGCGGCGTGTGGCTATAAGCTGCATCATGATCCGGAAGATCCGAAGGGAGAGATTGTCATCGTTAATACGTGTGGTTTCATTGGAGATGCCAAGGAGGAGAGTATCAATACAATTCTCGAGCTCACCGAACTGAAGAAACGTCGCAAGATCGGTAAGATCTTCGTGATGGGATGTCTGAGTGAGCGCTATCGTAAGGAACTTACAGAAGAGATTCCTGAGATCGACAGATTATACGGCAAATTCGACTGGAAACAGGTATTAGCGGATCTGGGTCATCAATGGGATGATAGTCTTCGTGGTAGTAGATTCCAGACCACGCCTCAGCACTATGCATATATAAAAATAGGAGAGGGTTGCAATCGCATGTGCGCCTACTGTGCTATTCCTTTGATTACGGGTCGATATCAGAGTCGCCCGATAGAGGAGATACTTTCTGAGGTGCAGTCGCTGGTGCAGAATGGAGTGCATGAGTTCCAGCTTATCGCGCAGGATCTGACTGGCTATGGCTATGATTTGTATGGTAAATATAATATTGCAGAGCTGGTAGATAAGATGGCTTCCATAGAGGGAGTGCGATGGATACGTCTGCATTATGCTTATCCGAACGATTTCCCTAAGGATCTGTTGCCTGTCATGGCTAAGCATGATAACGTCTGCAAGTATCTTGACATCGCCTTGCAGCATGCTAGTGACAACGTCCTGTCGCGTATGCTGAGACATGTCACTAAGGCTGAGACAGAAGAACTCCTGACCGAAATACGCCGTCAGGTACCAGGAATACATCTTCGTACTACGTTGATGGTAGGCTTCCCTGGTGAGACTGAAGAGGACTTCGAAGAATTGCTTGATTTCACGCGTCGTATGCGGTTTGAGCGTATGGGAGCCTTTGCATACAGCGAAGAGGAAGGAACGCATGCTGCACGTCATTATGAGGACGATGTGCCAGCAGAAGTCAAACAGGAACGTCTGGATCGACTTATGTCATTGCAGGAGCAGATCAGCCTGGAGTGTCAGGAAAAGAAAGTCGGTAAAGAATATACTGTAGTGATCGATCGCTTGGATGGCGAGTATTATGTAGGCCGTACGGAGTATGATAGTCCTGAGGTCGATCCAGAGGTCCTCATCCCGGTAGACAGCTTGCCTACAGAGCCTTCTGGTTTCGATGATGGAGTACAAGTCCCTATAGCCTTGGAAATCGGTTCTTTCCATCAGGTGAAGATCGAGAGGGCAGAGGCATATGAGTTGATTGGTATTAAGGTCACCCCTTAATATCCCTTAATATCTCTTAAGGTCCCTTAATATCCCTAAGATAAATTAAACTTACCTATATTAACAATATCTAATTAACCAAAAAAGTAGACAGTCCAATGGAATGTGCTATCAGTATTGAGAATGACTCCGTTTTGGTGACCCCAAGTGAAAAATTTCCACTTCGCCTGGATATCTCAAAGCGTTATTGTCAGCTTTATGAGAACACCCGCTCACAGGCAAGAGATTATGCAGAAGAAGTCCTCAATTGGTGTGGACAGCAGCCTGCAAATTTTGACCATCTGGTGAAGAATCTTTTGCTTCATACTGCTGCACGCCGCAAAAAGTTCGGCATGAAACAATGAGAAAAGTCTTTGCACTCGTTACATCACTAATCTTTTCGGTGATCTCGCTTACCGCGCAGATCAATACGGATCGTGTACTGTCGATAGGCCGTAATGCTCTTTATTTTGAGGATTATGTTCTTTCGATACAATACTTCAATGAAGTTATTGCCGTCAAGCCTTATCTGGCCGATCCTTATCTATACCGAAGCATTGCCAAGATCTATCTGGATGATTATCTTGGTGCATCTCAGGATGCCAGTGAGTGTATTGAGCGCAATCCTTTTCTGATTACAGCATGGCAGGTGAGGGGTATTGCGCGTCAGAACCTCAAGGAATACGATGGAGCTATCTCCGACTTCCTTGAGGGTCTGAAGGCGCAACCTGAAAATAAGGTATTCCTTCGCAACCTGGCTGTCACTTATGCATTGAAGAAAGATTATCAGCGCGCTGACAGCTGCTTCAATCACTTCATCTCGCTTTTCCCATCGGAATCACAGGCTTACCTGAATCGTGCACAGATGCGCATGGAATTAGGTGACAGCTTGACTGCTCTCAATGATCTGGATCAGGTCATTAAACTGGATAAAGGCAATAGCTTCGCTTATGCTATCCGAAGCCTGATACTGATGCAGAACGAGCGATACAAGGAGTCGTTGGCAGATATGGATTTTGCTATCAAGCTGGATCCTGAGAACGCTGCTTTCTATAATAACCGCGCTATGATCCGTTATAATGTGAACGATCTACGTGGTGCTATGTCCGATTATGATCAGGCGCTAGAACTCACTCCAAACAGCGTCCTGTCATTATATAACCGAGGAATCCTTCGTGCTCAGATCGGAGATCGTAACCGTGCTATCTCGGATTTCTCTCGTGTACTTGATCTTGAGCCGGATAATACTTTTGCCAGTTATAACCGTGCGATTCTGCGCGATGAGACAGGTGATCTGCGTGGCGCTATTGACGATTATCAGGCCGTATTTGCTCAGCATCCTAATTTCTTCCCTGCATTGTATGCTCGTGCAGAGGACCTGCGTAAACTGGGTAGAAGCAAGGAGGCTGATGAGGTCTTTAAGCAGGCGTTTACTGTCGAACAGCGCGTGAAGAAACGCACGGCAGAGGCTGCTGCAAAGGGAGAACTGGCAGATAACGCTGGAGATACAGACACTACTTCGGATGTTTCTTCTGAAGACGAGGAACTTGACGATAATGATAAGATCCGTAAGGAGAGTGATAAGAATATCCGAAAGTTTAATCGCATCATGGCGTCGGGTATCGATGAAGATGTGACTAAATACGATAATAAGTCGCGTGGCCGTATCCAGGATCGTCAGTTTAATATTGAGATGCAGCCGCTTTACGTCCTCACTTATTATGAGAAGAGCGATGAGGTGCGACAGAATATCTATTTTGAGAAGACGCTTTCTGACTTCAACCGTTCAGGACTGTTGAGCCACAGGCTGCTGGCTGTCTGTCGAGAACCGATGCTGAATGAAGCTCAGGTACAGGCTCATTTCGCTTCTATTAATGACCAGTCAAACATCATCGGTTTCAATGGCGGCGCTACGATCAATTATTTTGCACGTAGCCTTGATTATATGCTTGTGCAGGACTATCAGTCGGCCATAGCAGATCTGAATCAGGTATTGTTCCGCAAGGACAACTTCATTCTGGCTTATTTCAATCGTGCGGTCATGCGATTCCGTCAGCTTGAGATCAATGAGCGAAGTGGAGACTTCTCTTCAAGCGCTGTCTTTGCAGCTCAAGGGGGAGAGGATGAGCTCCGTACAAGCGCTATTCGCCAGTCGACTCCGCAGATCAAGTTGAATCCGAATACCGCTCTGAGTAATCAGGAACAGCTCCGTATTCAGGCAGAGAGTCTGCAGCGTCAGCGTAAGGTAGAATGTGAGATGTGTATGCGAGATCTGGATAAGGTCATCGAATTGTCTCCAACCTTTGTCTATGCGTATTACAACCGCGCGTTCATTTCTGCGCGATTGAATAACTTTGATGCAGCTCTTCAGGACTTGAATAAAGCCATCGACTTGTACCCTAATTTCGCTGAAGCCTATTATAACAGAGGCTTGATCCAGCTGCGATTAGGCAAGACAAAACTGGGCGTACAGGATCTGTCGAAGGCCGGAGAGTTGGGATTGATTCAGGCGTATTCTGTATTGAAACGAGCTACTAACGATTAACTAGATAAATCAAAACAATAAGTATATGAAAAGTTTATTTAAGATTGCCATTTTAGTTATTGGCATGAGCTGTATTACAACAGAGGCTGATGCACAATTTGGAAAACGTTTGTTAGACAGAGTAAAGCGTGAAGCAGAGACCAAAGTAGAACAAAAGGTTAATTCAAAAGTTCGCAAGACTGTTGACAAGACTGTCGATGATGTTCTAGAAGGCCCTAAGAATAAAGATGAGGTTAAAAATGAGACGATTGAGACTGTTGATGTTCCTGTTCAACCAACAGAGACTGATGCAAAAGTTTCAAAGGCTATGTATGATAAACTAGTTGCTGATGCTAGACGAGCTATTAACGACAATAACTATTCGTATTTTGAAGTAAAAGATCGTAAGGCAGAACTTAATAGCGTAGCTATCGAAGCTGGAATTACAAGCACTGCTGATATCGTTACTGAGATTAATAGCTTCATGGCTTCATTTAATCAGTCAGAAACAACTATTACCCCAACGAATATTGTCAATAAAACAAACTCTACAACCTCTAGTTCATCGCCAAAGAGTTCGGGTAACAATGCGGCAAAACCTGTTAATTCATCGAATAATTCGTCAAACAATGATCCGTTTGCAGGTAAGCGTCCAAGTAATCTAAGTACCTCTTCTGGCCGTGTCCATGATGGCAAGAGCACTACTTTCGGTGAAGTAAGTTCAAATGGAGAGATTAAATATAAAGGAAGTTTTGTTTGTAAGATTGACAGCAAGGGAGTTATCTACGATCGTAGCAACAAAGTCATTGGTCAGGTCGATCGTGATGGTTACATTCATAAGCTTACCAGCAGTGGCCGATATGATAAGATCGGTCGCGTCGACAGCAACGGCAATGTTTATGATGGCTCAAGCCGTGTAGGTCAGATTACTAGTGAGATCAAAGATGGCTCAGGTAAGAGTCTTACCAATGTTTTGCCACACGGCGTGAATAAGGTACATATCGGTGTGATGATGTTCCTTAATCGTCGTTTTTAATTGAGTTCAGAAAATATTATTATCTAATTTTATATTATGCAACAGAAAATCATCATTTTGGATTTCGGTTCACAGACCACACAGCTTATTGGTCGTCGTGTGCGTGAGCTCGATACCTTCTGCGAGATTCTGCCGTACAACAAGTTCCCACATGATGATGAGTCAGTCATCGGTGTGATTCTTTCTGGTTCGCCTCTCAGCGTGTATGCAGATGATGCTTTCCATGTGGATCTCTCAAAGATCCGTGGACGACTGCCAATCCTTGGTATCTGCTACGGCGCTCAGTTCATGAGCCACATCTATGGTGGTAAGGTCGAGAGTGCAGGTACACGCGAGTATGGTCGTCAGAATCTTCAGTTCGTTGATACTGAGTGTCCAATCTTCAAGGGCTTCGATTCAGACTCTCAGGTTTGGATGAGCCATGGCGACTCTATCACTCGCATTCCAGAAGGCGCTCATGTAGTAGCATCTACTGAGACTGTACAGAATGCAGCTTATTACCTCGATCCTGCACAGAATCCTGATCTCAACGGTAAGCCTATTTTCGGCACACAGTTCCATCCTGAGGTATTCCATTCATTGCAAGGAACCCTTTTGCTCAAGAACTTTGTAGTCGATGTCTGCGGTAGCCGTCAGGACTGGAGTGCAGATGCTTTCGTAGATATGACAGTCAAAGAGCTTAAGGCTCAGGTAGGCAATGACAAGGTGATCCTTGGTCTCTCAGGTGGTGTCGATTCTTCTGTTGCAGCCGTATTGCTTAATAAGGCTATCGGTAAGCAGCTTACCTGTATCTTCGTTGATCATGGTATGCTTCGTAAGAACGAGTTCCAGGATGTAATGAAGGACTATGAGTGTCTTGGTCTCAATGTGATTGGAGTCGATGCTTCAGAGAAGTTCTTAGGCGATCTGGCAGGCGTCAAAGAGCCTGAGAAGAAGCGTAAGATCATCGGTCGAGACTTTGTAGAAGTGTTCGATGCAGAAGCTAAGCGTATTATTGCAGAGAGCAAAGATTCGAGCGAAGGTGAGGTTAAGTGGCTTGCACAGGGAACTATTTATCCTGACCGAATCGAGTCACTCAATATTACCGGTAAGGTCATCAAGAGCCATCATAATGTAGGCGGTCTGCCAGAAGAGATGCATCTCTCACTTTGCGAACCATTGAAGTGGCTCTTCAAGGATGAGGTTCGTCGAGTAGGTCGTTCTATGGGTATGCCAGAGCACCTTATTACCCGTCATCCTTTCCCAGGTCCTGGTTTGGCCGTACGTATCCTTGGCGATATCACCCGTGAGAAGGTTCGCATCCTTCAGGACGCTGACGATATTTACATCCGTGGCCTCCGTGAGTATAAGGTGAAGCTCTCTGGCGAAGAGGCTCGTCGTGTCCTTGCTGCTGGAGTTCCTGCTAACATGGAGAATGGTGAGATTGAAGTCTCTCTTTACGATCAGATCTGGCAGGCAGGTGCCATCCTCCTTTCAGAAGTTCGTAGCGTAGGTGTCATGGGTGATGAGCGTACTTATGAGAATCCTGTTGCACTTCGTGCTGTCACCTCAAGTGATGCAATGACTGCCGACTGGGCTCATCTACCATACGACTTCATGGCTAAGGTCAGCAACGATATTATCAACAAGGTGAAGGGCGTCAACCGCGTATGCTATGACATCTCTTCAAAACCACCTTCAACCATTGAGTGGGAGTAATCATCGGCAGCCATGCTGCAAATGAAAATATCAAATACTAAATGATAAATATTAGTGGTCAGACGAGGGTAATCCTTCGCCTGGCCACTAGTTTATAATATCGGTTGGCCACTAATTTATTATTAAATTTTATTATTTTGTCTATATTTTGTCATTTCCCACTTTAATTATATTAAAAAACGCGAAATAATTTGGATGTTTTGTAGAAAAACGCTATATTTGCACCTCGTAATTATCGATTTATTAGCAGATGAATTTATTTAACAAAGCACTTGCATTGATCTTCATGGTTGTTATGACCATGTTTGCCAGTGTCTCAGTAGCGCAGGATATGAACTCGAGCAATCTTACGGGTTCTCCATATTCTCGTTATGGTTATGGCAAGTTAGGATCATTGGGCAATGCTTCAACTAAGGGCATGGGCGATTTAGGAATCGCTCTTCGCAGCAATAACTATACGACTATTGCCAATCCAGCGTCATTGACAGCTATTGATACACTCACCATGATTTTCTCTATTGGTCTGGATGCAGATTATTCTGTATTTTCAGAGAACGGAAAGTCAGCAAGTAATTGGGATGGAGGTTTCAGTTATATGTCTTTCCACTTCCCATTGTGGCGCAATACTGCTATGTCTCTTTCATTGAGTCCTTATTCGATGGTAGGTTATAGCTATGGTAACACCGAGAAGCTGCCTCTTCAGAGCCCGATTAATAAGCATGATACTCTCGGTATTTCGAGTGTGTATTCGGGAGTAGGAGGAATCAACAACTTCATGATGGGTATCGGTTATCGCCCAATCAGTGCCAAGATGCAGGAGTTGAGTGTCGGTGCGAATATCGGATTCCTATTTGGTATCATCCAGCACAGCGTTGGTGTTACAACCACTTCTCAGGCTAATAGCACAGTCATTGCGCATGAGATGACTGCACGAGGTTTATATTTGCAGTTCGGTGCACAGTACACACATCGTTTTAACGCTACACGCAGCATGACCATCGGTGCTACATTCCAGCCAAAGTTGAATCTGTCTGTCGATACAGAGGAGTTGAAGCTTAGCACTGATACCATCCAGTTCACAAACAAATATCGTAGCGATATCAAGTCGCCTATGAAATTCGGATTTGGTGCAAGCTATAGTGTAGCTCGTCAGATGATGATCTCTGCAGAATATGAGTTTGCACAGTGGTCAAAGGTCAATGGATTCAGAACGGATCTTACGCCATCATCAAATGTATTTACCGATACACACAAGTTTGCAGTTGGTGCAGAGATCATTCCTAAGGCAAACTCTACAAGATTCTGGCATAACTGCCGTTATCGTGTAGGTGCTTCTACCAAGAACAGCTATATGATGATCGATGATGTCAAGCTCAATGAGATTTCTGCTAGTGCGGGTCTTTCGATGCCTGTCAATCGTCGCTGTTTCCTTGATTTCGCTGTAGGATATGATCATCTTTCTCCATCAAAGGGAGATATGCTTTCAGAGAACTATATCACATTCACGTTAGGATTGACCTTCAACGAAATGATGTTCTTCCGCAATAAGCTGAGATAATTCATAATTCATAATTGATAATTGAGAATTATTATTGCGAATTAAACTATGGCTTATGTATTGAGTCATAATGGTAGAAAATACGACAATTAGTAACATTAATATAAAAATAGTACAATGAAGAATTCTGTAAAGATGATGCTGAGCGCCCTCTTCGCTATGGGTTCAGCTGCAATGTATGCACAGACTCCTGAAATGCTCGAAGTAGTATGTGCTAATGGTGAGAAGGCTGGTACAAACAACTCTCTCTACAATGACTATTTCCCTAAGGGAGGTCAGGCTAAGCCACTTGAGGCTTACGATGCATGGAAGGCTCTCTATGATGCAGTTCCTAACTTCAATCAGGCTCTCTACCTCAACGGTGAGAAGATCCTCGTTGCTAAGGTTGATAAGGCTGTAGCTGACAAGAATGCAGCAGATCAGCAGCGTTTTGCAAAGGAGCTCGAGAAGTTGATGGACGATCGTGTAGCTAATGGTTTCGCTACCAAGACCGTTCCAGCAGAGGCTATCCAGCTCAAGAAGGTTGACTATTTCAAGAAGTATGACTCTGATGCTACTGATCAGAAAGTATACGAGCAGTATGGTGCTATCCTCAAGGGCTTCCGTGGTGGTGCACAGCCTTACTACATCGGCCAGTGGGCAGATCTCTCTTTGAAGCTCGCTAAGGCAGGTGGCAACAAGAATACTTACATTGAGGACTACATGACCTCTACCGAGTACCTTGATGAGGCTCTTGACCGTTACGTACTTCGTTACGAGGAGGATACTACTGCTGTAGTTAAGGCTCAGGCTGCTGGTGGTGATGTTGCTAAGCTCGAGCGTGCTGCTAAGGCAACCAAGGCTCTTCTTGATCAGGCTAAGAGCTACAAGATGAACCTTACTGGTAAGTTCGCAACCTCTGGCTATGCTGATGTTAATACTCTCGTTGAGATCTTTACCCCACAGGTTGAGGATAAGAAGTCTGATCTCGCATTCCTTAACAACGTAGCTAAACTTCTTGGTCGTTCAGCTGAGGGTCGTGAGACTGATCTCTACACCCACGTAGCAGATTACTCATACCAGATCGAGCCTTCAATGCAGGCTGCTAAGGGTCTTGCTAAGGCTGCTTTGAAGAAGAAGGATTACGATCGCGCTATTGAGTATTACGAGGAGGCACTTAGCCGTGCTATCCAGCCAGATGATAAGACTGAGATCCTTCTTTACGAGGCTGCTATCTATCAGGATCGTGGTAACAAGGCTAAGGCTCGTGAGATTCTCCGCAAGTCACTTGCTATTGATCCAGCACAGGATACTCCACACGTAATGATCGCTTCTATGTATGCTTCTTCAGCTAACCAGTCAGGTGCTGATAAGGCAGCTCTTAAGAGCCTCGTTTACGTTGCAGCTTACAATGAGATGCAGGCAGCTGTTGCTAACGCTCCAACAGAGGAGAAGAAGGCAGCTTACCAGCGTACCATGGCAGCATATAAGGGTGGCTTCCCAGCTAAGGGTGACCTCTTCATGCAGGCAGGCAAGCAGCCAGGTGAGTCTTACACCATCGGTGGTTGGATGGGTGTTACCGTTACTATCCAGTGCCAGTAATCAGTTTTGCTGACTTTATAAAATAGATTAAGGAGTTGTGAGTAATCACAGCTCCTTATTTTTTCGTTTATGTAATTTTGTTGTCAATAATCTTATATCAAAAATCAGCCGTCAAGATTTCGTGTGGACCTATTTGTGTTCAATAACAAGTTATTCTTTAATCGTATTGGCCAATTTATCAATGTTCAGGCTACGTGCTGATGCATCGACGATGTCTTTATAAATGCCACCCTTGTGATAAAGTCCGTCTGGATCTCCGCTCTCTTGTACTCGTCCATCCTGCAGAGCATAGACAAGATCTGAATCGATGATCTGCGAAATGGAGTGCGAGATGATGATGACCGTACGATCTTTCTTGATGGCATCGATCGAAGCTTTGATCTGTTCGGTAGCGATGGCGTCAAGCGAAGCTGTAGGTTCGTCGAGGAAGATGATCGGAGGATTCTTGAGGAACATACGCGCGATGGCGATACGCTGTTGCTGACCTCCTGAGAGCTGCGTGGCCTGCGACTTGAAGCCGTTAGGCAACTTCTCTACCTGCTCAAGGATGAAGGCCTTACGCGCAGCCTCACGTACCTCTTCGTCGGTGGCATCGGTACGGCCGTAGCGGATGTTTTCCTCGATGGTTCCATCAAAGATATGGTTCTTCTGAAGGACGAGGCCGATGTTGTCACGGAGGTATTGTGTGTCATACTCCTGAATGTCGACACCATCGAGCAGAATGCGTCCTGTCTGCGGGGTGTAGAACTTATCCAACAGGTTGACGATCGTCGATTTACCGGCTCCTGAGAGGCCTACAAAGGCGGTGACCTGATTAGGTTCGATCTGCATGTTGATGTCATGCAAAGCCTTGGTCCCGTTAGGATAGGAGAAGTCGACATGCTCGATCTGGAAATGACCCTTGATCTTCTCCGGACGGTACGAGCCCGATGCCTCTACCTCGCCGTCTGCCTCGATGACGCTGAAGTAACCTTCAGCATAGATCAGCGCGTCATTGAGCGTGTCGAAGATACGCTGCAACTGTGTGATAGGAGCAGTGACGTTGCCAAAGAGCATGACATGATACATGATCTTACCGATGGTCATACCCGGATAGTCGATGAGTACGAGATAGGCGGTAAGGATGATGATCAGGACGGTGCCTATCTGCTGTATGAAGCGCTTCCAGCCATCGTAGTATAGCATCAACTTGCGCGTCTTGAGCAGATTGTCTGTGAGGTTCGACTGGATGTTCCACTGCTTGTTTGACTCAATCTTCTCGCGGTTGAAGGATTTGATGACGTTGATCGACTCAATGATACCTACTATTCCATGTGACTTCTGCTCGCGGTATTGACGCATCTGCTGACGCCAGCCTTTCAGACGCTTTCCCTGTCGTACGGTAATAAATATATATATAGGTACGATGAAAAGCGCAGTGAGGCCTACATACACGTTGGCTGCAAACATCAGGATCAAGGCAAGGACTGCAGAGGTGAAGAGTGGAAGCAGATCGATGAACGTATTCTGCACGGTGGTAGAGAGCGAACTTACACCCTGATCGATACGCGTCTGCAATCGGCCTGCCTCGTTACCTCCTCGGCTGAAGAACGCCATGCGGTAGGAGAGGATACGCTCTACGGCAATCTGTGCCAGGTCCTTGCTGACGTGCACACGCATACGCTCACCATAATAGTTCTGCGCGTAGGTGATGATCACCGACAGCGCTTCCTTTGACAGGAGAATAATCGTAATGATCGTGATGATACGCGTTGCCTTGCTCCACTCAAATCTAGGATTAGAGATCAGGTCATTGATGGCATCAACGGTACGGTCAAGCACCAGCGCGTTGACCTGCGCAATGGTTGATCCAATGAGTGTCAATACCAACGTGGCCAACACAAGCCACTTATAGGGCTTGACGAAAGGCCAAAGCTTGCGGAAAAGCTGGATTAGGTTCATTTCTTAAGTAAAAAAGCGTAAGATTTTTTACTTGTCATCCTGAATGAAATGCATCCTTAAGACGCGCCCCGTAGGAAGCAAGGATCTCACTTGTAACTATTATTATTATGAGATTCTTCGCTTTGCTCAGAATGACATGCAAAAAATAATTTTTTGCTTTGATTAAAGACCGAAGTGATTCTCATTCCAGAAACGCAGATACATCTCATCCCAACGCAGGAAGGTAGCACCCGCAAAGTCTGCAGCATAATCAGAGAGCATCTCAGCAGCTACGGCTTCACCTTCGCTCTTGACGAGTTCCTGATAGCTAGTCTCAATGCCAGGGATCTCATTGAAAGCCTTTGCCTCGAAGTGATCGCGATACTTCTCAAGAACCTTACGATTCTCACCCCAACGGAGTGCAGCGAGCTTGTTGGTACGACGATAGCGCCAGCAAGCAGCATCCTCACGATAGCGATGATTGCCACAGATCTTGAATGACTCAGGAACGTCGGTAGCACCACAGAAGATAGGAATGCGAGGACTCTGACCAGGATTGTCGATACAGAACCATACAAGGCCACCTACTGCATCTGGCAACCAATCACGGCACTGGATGACGGTAGAATATGCACACTGAGGTACAGCGATGTTACGTACGCTCTTTACCAAAGGCTCGAAGCCGATAGGGCTCATCATGGCGATCTCCTCAGGACGCATCCAAGGATTAGCCTTTGGGCTCTTGATGGTATCGGTGACTTCGCCTGTGCGACGATCCTTAACCTCTACGTAGAGATTGCGGGTGATATCAAGATCGGTACCTTCATAATAAGAGCGGAGCAACTCCATGACTTTAGCGGCAGATACTTTCTGCTCTGGCTTGACAGTGACAGGGAGTTCCTCAAGCTCATCGGTCAAACCGAGGGAAGGAGCGAGTGTCTGCAGGATGAAGAGCTCACGGACAGCGTAAGCCTTCTTGCCACCACCGTAGGCCTTCCAGAACTTGAAAGTCTCCTTGCCATCCCAGTAACCGAGCTTCTTTGCTACGTCGAAGACATTGTCCGAAGCCATGTAGTGATCTTTGTCCTTAAGGTTCAAGGTGCTGATACGTGGAATATTACCCGACACACCGATCTGATCATCTGGGATACGTACAGCAGCCCATACGCCACCGAGGTTGTCTGGACCTTCGCCGAAGATCTCGATATGCCATACCTCCTTGGTATCAGCGATGGTAAGACACTCACCGCTATCGCCATAGCCATACTTCTTGACGAGATCACCCATCAGACGGATAGCTTCACGAGCGGTGGTACAACGCTGCATAGCTACACGCTGAAGCTCTTCG
>JAZUIL010000053.1:0-6245 GCA_045642245.1 Bacteroidales bacterium | reverse complement strand
GCATCTCGCGTACGCTAGTCTTGTTGCTGTTGTCGAGAATCTCGAAACCAGTAAGATTACGCTTCTGCTTCTTGGTCTTCTTTGTCAAGATGTGGCTCTTGTAAGCATGCTTTCTCTTGATCTTTCCTGATCCGGTGAGCGCAAAGCGCTTCTTAGCACCGGAGTTAGTCTTAACTTTTGGCATTGTTATTATTAAATTAAATATGTATAAATTACTCACCCTTGAGGCCTGCACCAGCAAGTGCGGCTGCAAGAGGGTTAGTTTCTGTCACATCGCGCTCAGGCTCTGGAGCTGCACCCTTGACCTCAACGGTCTGACGGCGCTCTTCACGACGTTCCTGCTTGCTCTGTTCCTTTGACTGCTCCTTCTTCTTTGGAGCCTGCTTTGGAGAAAGCATCACAATCATACGCTTGCCTTCAAGTACTGGAAGACTCTCAACCTTTGCCAGATCCTCAAGATCGTTGGCAAAACGGAGGAGAAGAACCTCACCCTGCTCCTTGAAAAGGATTGAGCGGCCCTTGAAGAAGACATAAGCCTTCACCTTTGAACCTTCCTGCAGGAATTCCTTAGCATGACGGAGCTTGAACTCATAGTCAGCCTCACCGGTCTGAGGACCGAAACGGATTTCCTTGATCACTACCTTGGCAGCGTTAGCCTTTGCTTCCTTGGCTTTTTTCTTCTGCTGGTAACAGAACTTCTGATAGTCCATGACCTTACATACAGGTGGCACTGCAGTAGGGCTGATTTCTACGAGATCGAGCTCAAGGTCCTCAGCGATACGCATGGCTTCCTGAATGGAATAAATGCCCATGGTAACATTGTCACCTACAAGACGAACCTCCTTGACGCCACGGATACGCTCATTAATACGATGCTCATCTTTGTTGTTTCCATTGTTCATCTGAGGACGAGCACCCTGTGGACGTGGCCCCTGTGGACGTGGGGCACCTTGTGGTTTTGGGCGGTTAGGACCGCCACCGTTGTGTGGAGTAAAAGCCATTAACGAATAGTTAGTTTTTGCAAAATCGCCCGCAAAGATAGATATTTTTTTTCATTCTTCTATCATTGGCAGGGTCTAATCTACTGAGTTTATGTACAAAAGGGGCAAATTTGCTACTTGTATAATACAAATTTTAGTTAGGAGTGTGGAGTTACGAGTCCTTCAATCGGATCCTTAAGGATTCGTGTCACGACATAGTCATGATACTCTGCCACCTTACGGACATAGTTTTCAAGGTAATAAGCCACGCTTCCGACAAGGCGAACATCACGAACTTCTTCGTCAATCCTCATCACATTACGACGCCAGAAAGCATCTATGCCACGATAGGAAAGTTCTTGTGCATATCGAAGGTCTTCATGACGCTTAAGGAAGCTGGCGAGCGTGGCTAAGAAACGGTTAGGACATGGCAGCTGATAGACATGTCGAATGGCCTGTTCGGGGGTAATGACTCCGAAATCTTCCTCAAAGGCTTCTTCTGCCGTTGCTGGCATCTGACCTTTCAGATAATCACTCAGAAGATGACGGCCGAACCATGCTCCACTTCCCTCATCACCAAGGATATAACCTAACGCTGGCATAGGAGACAAATTCTCCGTCTTCGGGTCATAATGAGCGGCTATCGCTCCGGTACCAAGAATACAGGCGATAAATGGAGAACACTCCTCTCTCTTCTCTCCTAATTCCTCACTAAGACAGAGCGCCTTTGCCGCACCTACCAGATCACTCTGCACATAAACTCGAGTCATCGGTGTGAGTAGGCGACGGAGAGCCTGTTCAACGATATTCACTCGCTCACCGCTACAGCCAGAGCCATAAAAGAACAGTTCATCCGGCCGCTGATTATCAAACCGAGCCAAAACCATCTGCAGCGCTGACGTTATTTCATCAGCACTGACATACAATGGATTAAGGCCCTGTGTCTGAGCCGTAAGAATTACCCTTGGCATCCCTGGCAATTCTTCGACCATGGCCCATGCTGTCTTGGTGGATCCGCTGTCGGCGATAAGACGTTTCATCAATTAATTGAGATTAATCTTAAACGATTTCTTGACCTGCTTACCCTCATTGTTATAATGGTCTACGGCTGTGACTACATAGGTATATTTGCCAGAGGTGGTAATATCGTAGTCATAGAGCTGAGTACCCTCTACACGGGTATAGAGATGAGAGAGGCTGTTGATTGAGACTTTCTCTCCTTTCTTGAAGCGATAGACATTATAATAGCGAGGACGTGCACCGTTATCAAGGTCCGGACACTTAGGTGCTTCCCACTTCAGATTGAGAGCCACACCCTTGGATGTCATCACAAGATCGCCATCCAGCTTCTGTACGCCTTCCGGATCACGATCTCGGAGAGAGGTGAATGCAGGCAATGCAGCCTGTCCACAGAAAACGCTATGCTTGAGGAAGTCCCGAACATGGAAAGCATTCTCGTCGACCTGATAAGCATACCAGAAACAGTTGCCTCGAATCTTCTTATTATAGCTACGAGCCTGGCTGAGCTTGTTGACGAAATGCTTGCTACTCTTTGTCAGATCCGGCTTTGGAGAAGCTGTTGCAGAACCGTCAAGGCTTCGCTCAATACTCTGACCGATATAGAGATGGCAACGTGAATCCACATGATTGGCCCACCACTTACAGAGTGTGGCATAGTCAGCTGCATTATGTCCTATCTCCCAATAAATCTGCGGGATAAGATAGTCAATCCAGCCTTCTTTTGCCCAATAAAGGACATCGGCATACAGGTCGAAATAAGACTGTAGGCCATTGGTATTTGAACCGTCTTCCCAATTCTTCTTATTGGCATAGATACCAAAAGGACTGATACCGAAACGTACCCATGGCTTGAGTCCCTTGATATCTTCGTTCAGGCTCTTGATAAGGATATTAACACTACGACGACGGAAGTCGCCTATCGCATTCTTATTCGATGGATCAAAACCCATGGATGATGCATAAAGCTCGAAAGTACCCTGATCAGGAATCTTCTGACCACCTACTGGATATGGATAGAAATAATCGTCCATATGTACGGCGTCGACATCATAGCGCTTCACGATATCCTTGACAACCTGACGGATATGCGCGCGAGATTCTGGCAAGCCTGGATCGAGATACATGCGGCCATCATAAGTAAAACACCACTCAGGATGCTGTGCAGCGACATGAGAAGAAGCCAGCTTCATGTTCTTGGAAGCGCTCATTCGATAAGGATTGATCCATGCATGGAACTCCATATGACGCTCATGACAGAGCTGGATCATATACTCCATAGGATCCCAAGCCGGATTCGGACCTACACCTTGCTTGCCAGCCACGAAACGACTCCATGGCTCAAGCGGAGAATCATAGAATGCATCTCCCTCTGAACGCACCTGGAATAGCACTGCATTGAAGCCTGTCTCATAAAGTCCTTGTACTAACTTCTGCAAATATTCCTTAGCCTGCTGTGGATTCATACGGCTATAACGATCCTGGAATACGGTCTGGATCCAGACACCGCGGAAATCTTCTTTTGACTTATTAGTAAGGAAGACTCCTCCCTCACCTCGCAGTGACGAAGGTACTTCATAATTGCTCAGATTTGGATCTGAGACCGGAGCTTTAGAGCTACTCTTACAGCTGCTCATCAAGGGCAGCAGGATAAGAGCAAGCAAGAGATAGTAATAGATGTGTTTCATTATTCTTTTAATTGTTTTTTTCTGATAATTCGAGCCATCTCATCTCCTTTTCGTCAATGAGATCAATGATTTCCTGCATGCGGTTGCCTTTAGCCACTAGATCATCGTTGCTCAATGTACCGCTACTCATCAGTTGCTCAATTTCCGCTTTCTCTGCTTCAAGCTGTGGCAGCTCCTTCTCCAATGCTTCAAACTCCAATTTCTCCTTGAAAGAAAGCTTTGGTTTCTTCTCCGTACGGACACGGCCATTATTTACCACAGTAGTAGCTGTGGCAGCAGATGAATGTTTTGCAGGCTGTGAGAGTTCGGCTTCTTCCTGATCCTTAAGCAACTTCCATTCACGGTAATCGCTATAATTGCCAGGATAATCCTGCAGTTCACCATCGCCTTTCATGACCAGCATATGATCCACCACCTTATCCATGAAGTATCGGTCGTGGCTGACCACGATGACACAACCTCCGAAATTACGCAAGAACTCCTCAAGTACCTGCAAGGTCATAATGTCCAGATCGTTGGTCGGCTCGTCGAGAATCAGGAAATTCGGTGATCGCATCAGGATGGTGCAGAGATAAAGACGACGTTTCTCTCCTCCTGACAGTTTATAGACATAGCTATACTGCTTCTCTGGCGTAAAGAGGAACTGCTTCAGAAACTCTGTAGCAGACATTCTGGTGCCATCGCTCAACATGATATAATCGGCAATATCACGGACGATGTCAATGACTTTCTTCGACTCGTCGTACTGTATACCATCCTGGCTGTAGTAGCCAAAACGAACTGTCTCGCCGACATCAAACTGTCCGCTGTCTGGCTGGATCAGTCCTAAAAGGAGCTTGAGATACGTAGACTTACCTACACCGTTGGCACCGATGATTCCCATTTTCTCATAACGGGCAAAGGTGTAGTTATAGTCCTTGAGTATGACACGTCCTCCATTCTCATCGTCAGGTCGGTCATTGAAGCTCTTGTAAATATTCTTTGCTTCAAAGATCTTGTTACCGATGTAAGACGATTTCATCTGCAGACGTACTCGCTGCTCCTCCCTACGGGCCTTAGCACGCTGTTCCAGTTCATAAAAAGCCTCTATACGACTACGGCTCTTGTGACCACGAGCCTGTGGCTGACGGCGCATCCAGTCGAGTTCTGTACGCAGGAGGTTCTGTGCATGCACGGTCTGCGCCTCAAAAGCATCCAGGCGCTCCTGGCGCTTCTCGAGATAATAGGCGTAGTTACCTTTGTAAGTATATAGCGTCTTATCGGCCAGCTCTACAATACGATTGCAGACACGGTCGAGGAAATAACGATCATGAGTCACCATAAGCAGCGTCATGTTGCGACTGCGATTGAGGTACTCCTCCAGCCACTCCACCATCTCAAGATCCAGATGGTTAGTTGGCTCGTCAAGGATCAGCATCTGTGGCTGATCGATCAGGACATGAGCTAAGGCCAGACGCTTACGCTGACCACCTGACAACTGTGAGACCTTCTGGCTGAGGTCGGTGATCTTCAGCTTCGTAAGGATTCGTGTCAGCTCGCTGGTATTGTCGAGTACTTCCTGATGATCCTTATTCTGATCGACCACCCACTCATTACCTTCACGTTTGCAACGACATACCTCCCCTACCGTAATATCGGCAGGAAACTTCGGATCCTGACTCAGATAATCGACACGCAGATCATTGCGCCATACGATACTACCTTCGTCTTTTCCCTCGATATCCATGATGATATTGAGCAAGGTCGTCTTACCCGAACCGTTACGAGCAATCAGTCCGATACGGTCTCCCTCGCTGATTCCAAGAGAGACATTCTCGAACAAAACAAGATCACCAAACGACTTGGTGAGGCCTTCTATTTGCAGAAAACTTTGAGCCATATACGTTTAAATTGCGGCAAATGTACTCATTTTTGGCGAGATTTTCAAATATGGACGGATAAAAAAAAGTATTTATATATAATAATAATGTGTAGGTGCGGATTTGTCAGATTTATTCACTAAATTTGCCAACGAAAATCCATATTATCCGCTTTTTCATTGCGCTATGTCAGGAATCTATATACACGTCCCATTCTGTGCTACACGCTGCATCTATTGCGACTTCTACTCTACCACTTTACGAGGTAAAGGAGAGGCTTATGTTGCTGCTCTGACAAAGGAAATGGACGATCGTAAAGGCTTCCTGGCCGGACACGCTGGAAAGGATGGCAAGTGGATCTGTGAAGACCCCTTGCAGACGATTTATTTAGGTGGAGGTACTCCTTCTCAGTTAGGCGATGACTATATACGTCATCTGCTTGAGGAGATAAGTCTCCGCTTTGACATGAGCCACGTCACAGAGATTACGATGGAAGCGAATCCTGACGACATCAAAGAAGGTCAGGACTGGGGATTAGTAAACCGTGTCTCAATGGGTGTTCAAAGCATGGTAGACAGCGAACTGACACTGCTACATCGCAGACACACTGCACAGCAGGTACGTGAGGCCGTTGAGACATTGCGTAAGTCACATATCCAGAATATCAGCCTGGATCTGATGTATGGATTGCCTCAACAGAC